>CALMHV010000273.1 GCA_937863905.1 uncultured Bacillota bacterium | reverse complement strand
CTTCTCCACCGTGCGCCGGCAGTGGTCGCAAGTCATGCCTTGAACTTTGATGACGATCTCGCCAATCAACGATTCTTTGCTGCTGTCATCCACGAGTGACCCCTCCTTGTTGTCGCCAGGCGTCGCGCGGATCCCGCCGGGCGTCGCGCCGCGCCGGCCCCGCGCCGCCGCCAACTCGTCCTCCGCCCCGAAACGCGGCCGGTAGCCCTTCAAGCGCAGAGAGTTGGTCACCACGGTGACCGAACTCAGGGCCATCGCCGCCGCGGCCACGGTCGGGCTCAGGAGGCCGGCCTGTCCGAAGAGCGGATACAGGACGCCGGCGGCCACCGGTATGCCGACCACGTTGTAGAAGAAGGCCCAGAAGAGGTTTTGCCGGATGATCCTGAGGGTGCGGCGACCGAGGTCGATGGCCGTGACCACGCCCCGCGGGTCCCCGGTGACCAGGGTCACGTCCGAGGCCTCCTTGGCGATGTCGGTCCCCGTGCCGATGGCGATGCCGATGTCGGCCTGGGCCAGGGCCGGCGCGTCGTTGATGCCGTCGCCGACCATCGCCACCACCCGTCCTCCGGCTTGGAGGTCGCGGATGCGGTCGGCCTTCTGGGCCGGCATCACCTCGGCCAGAACGTGGTCCACGCCGAGCCTCCGGGCCACCGCCCCCGCCGCCTGGCGGGTGTCGCCGGTGAGCATGACGACCTCAAGGTGCATGGCCTGCAGCGTCCTGACGGCCTCGGCGGCGGTCGGCTTGGCTTCGTCGGCCAGGCCGATGACGCCGCGGGCCACACCGTCCCAAGCGACGTAGACGGGCGTCCGCCCCTCGGCGGCCAGGCTTGTGGCCGCCTCCTCCGCCCCCGCCAGGTCGACGCCCCGGGCGGCGAGGAGAGCGGCGTTGCCGGAAAGGATCTGCTTGCCTTCCACCTCGGCCAGCACGCCCTGACCGGGGATGGCCGTAAACCCGGTGAGAGCCGGCAGCGGGGCCAACCCGGCGTCTTCGGCCGCCCGGCGGATGGCCCGACCCAGAGGGTGCTCCGACCCGGTTTCGACCGCGGCGCAAAGCCTCAAGACTTCGCGGTTCGCTGCATCATCGTTCCGCTGCCCGGCCATCCCGGAATCCGCCGCCCCGCTCGACCCGGGCTCGCCGAGGGCCAGCACGTCCGTCACCCGGGGACGCCCCGCCGTAAGGGTCCCGGTCTTGTCGAAAACAACGATTCGCAAATGACGCACTTGCTCAAGGGTCTCCCCGCCGCGGATCAGGACGCCCTGCTCGGCCCCGCGGCCGGTCCCGACCATGATGGCCGTCGGCGTGGCCAAGCCGAGGGCGCAGGGGCAGGCGATGATGAGGACGCTCACGGCGTTCAGGAGGGCGATGGTCAGCGAAGGCTTGGGGCCGTAGAGATACCAGGCCGCGAAGGTGAGGGCGGCGATGCCCAGGACGGCCGGGACGAAGTAGGCGGCGATGGTGTCGGCCAGCCGCTGGACCGGCGCCTTGCGCCCCTGGGCCTCGCGCACGAGTTCGACGATCTGGGCCAGGACGGTGTCCCGCCCGACCTTGGTGGCCCGCACGATGAGAAAGCCGCTCTGGTTGATGGTCGCCCCGATGACCTCGTCGTCCGGCCCCTTCTCCGCCGGCACGCTCTCCCCGGTCAGCATCGACTCGTCGACGGCGGACCGCCCCTCGAGGACAACCCCGTCCACCGGCACCCGGTCGCCCGGCCGCACGGCCAGGCGGTCACCGGGGCGCACGTTCTCGGCCGGCACCTCCTCCTCCCGCCCGTCCTCGCCGACCAGCCGCGCGAGCATCGGCCGGAGTTCGAGCAGGCGCCGGACGGCCTCCGAGGCCCGGCCCTTGGCCAGAGCCTCCAGATACCGGCCGAGGAGGATGAGGGTGACGATGGTGGCCGCCGAATCGAAATAGAGGGTGGGCATCAGCCCGGCCGCCGTGAAGACGCCGGGAAAGAGGGTCGCCAGCGCCGAGTATCCGTACGCGGCCGTGGTCCCCGTGGCGATGAGGACGTTCATGTCCGTCGTCCGGTGGCGCAGGGCGCCGGCCGCGCCCCGGTAGAACCGCCAGCCCGCCCAGAACTGGACCGGGCTGGCCAGGGCCAGCAGGACGAAGGGCTCCCCGAGGAAGGGCGGCACGCCCGGGACCATCAGGCCCATCGAGCCCACCATGACCAGTACCGACAGGGCGCCGCTGATGATGAGCACCCGGCGGAGCGCCCGCAGTTCCTCGTCCCGGCCCGCGGCCGCCTGCCCGGCCCCGAGGACCGGCTCGTAGCCCGTGGCCCGGATGACGGCGGCCAGGCCTTCCCGGGTGATGCGCGACGGCTGGAACCTGACGCGGGCTCGCTCCGAGGCGAAATCGACCGACGCCTCAAGGACGCCCTCGGCGCCGCCAAGCCCCTTTTCGAGCCGAAGCACGCACGCGGCGCAGGTCATTCCCCGAATCGGGATGTCGATGGTCTCCTCGGCGTTGCCAGGCTGGCGCGTGTCGCTGGAAGTGACGGCCCTCGACCTCCGGTCCCTAGTCTTTCCTCGCCGCGGGACACCCCGCTCCCTCCCAGGTTAGCTGCTGGCTCGCCTGAAGTAAAGGACGAGGCGCCGGACCGCCCTTGCCCGGCGGCCCGGCGCCCTCCCTCTCGAACCTGCCTCGCCTACCCGGTGAGCCCGGGCGTGAAGACTTCCACCTTGGTAACGGTAACGTAGGTGTTGTAAAGCGTCAGACGCTGGCCATCCGGGAACTCGTAGCTCTGCCGCACGGTCACGGCCGCCCGGACCTCGAACGTCCCGGGCTTGGCCCAGACGACGTCGAACTCCCAGCCCGGATAGGCCTTCAGGACCTGACGGCGTGTGCGCGGCGGCCAACTTACCTCGGCCTTCAGGGCAAAGCGCGCCGGTTTGCCGGTGACCCACTGTTGGGGTCCCTCGAGCGTCAGGACGACGGTCGGTTCGACGATCGTCTCGGCCTCGAAGCTGAAGGTCTGGCCGCCGGCTTCGGCGCCGGCCCCTCCGGCCGGGTCGCTCTCCTTGACCTCGACGGTCCAGGTGAGCCGGCGCAGGAGGCGCCCGTCGTTGGCCAGGGACACGGCCGTGACCGTGTAGGTCCCGGGGGTCCGGTAGGTGTGGGTGATACTGACGGTCGTGTGGCTCGGATCTTCATCCGTGAGCCGCTCCCCATCCCCGAAGTCCCACTCCCACCGGACATGGAAGGTCCGGCTCTCGCGTTTGTCCGTCGTGAGCTTGGTGACCAGGATGACCTGGATGAGCGGCGGATTCGGCGTGGGGACGATCTCCGCCTGACCCGGGCCTGACTCGCCCTCCGTGCCGGGACCGGCCTGGCTGCCGGAGCCTTCCGCCGGTCCCTCCCCAGGCGTTCCTGAGGGCTGGCCCTCCCCGGGCAGGTTTCCCCCACCACCACTTTGCCCGCCGCCGCTCGGCGGACTACCCGTTCCCTCGCCGCCCGGGCCCACCGAGTAGGCGAAAGGTGTTCTCACGTCCCTTTTCAGATACCGGCCCATGGTGAGATAGGCCGCGTCACCCGCGCCGCTCCAGCCGCCCCCGCCGTCGGGGACCAGGCGGACCCCCAGGAGGAGCCGCTTCCCAAAGGCCGGCAGGGCGGTCTCCAGGGTGCCGGTCAGCACCGGCTCGTCCCCGTCGCCCGAGCCCCGTTGCAGCACGAAACGCCCGGCCGGCGCGGGCAGCCCCGGCCCCGCGGCGTCGTCCGAGGCCAGCCAGGCGATGGCCGTCAGCCCCTCCAGCCCACTGGCGGCCGGGTCGCCGACAAAGACCTCCACGGCCAGGGATGACGGCAGACTCCCCGGCCCGGCCCCGCGGGCCAGAACGCAGTAGACGGGACCCCACAGCCCGGCCAGCCCGCTGCCTCTCTCGGCCACGCGGCCCGCCCCGGGGTCGCCGGAGGCCCCGACCGGCTTCGCCGCGAGCGCGGCCAGCACGCCTTCCTGCACCCGGCTGTTCCGCCCCAGCCGGGCGTGGGCCCACGCCAGCCCCCGCCCGAGACGGTAGTCATCGGCCGGCAGCGGCTCCGACAGGGTGGAGGCCGCTTCCACGACGAGGTCGTTCGGCCCGTAGTCCAGCCCGAAAAGACCCAGGGGACTCGGACAGTCCCCGGCGATGGTCACGTAGCGCGAGCCTTCCGGGCGCGCCTGGCTCTCCCACTCCTGCCAGTCATGGAGGAAGCCGTTGCAGAGCACGGGCCTCGCCTCCGACCCGGTCTCGCAGGGCGCTCCCCGCGGTCCGGGAAAGGCCAGGTGTTCGGGGACGAGCCGGCTCATGGCCGCCTCGCCCGGCGCCAGGGACGTGAGGATCTCGCCGAGGCTGACCCCCAGCCCGGCCCTGAGGCGGGCCCAAAGTCCCTTGGCCTGATCGAGGCCCCAGGTCACGAGAAGCTCGCGCAGGTAGGCCAGGAGTTCCTCCCGCCACCGGGGCGTCAGGAGTTCCTCGAGCGACGGCAGGGGCGGCAGCCGGCTGGCGGCGACCGCCTTGGCGAGGTAGAGTTGCCGGCCTACCCGCACGGAAAGCATTTCGTAGTAGGCGAGCGTCAGTCCGAGGCCGGGCGGGCTCGGCTGCCGCTGGGCCCCGTAGATCCGCTCCTCCACGAGGCCGGGGCTTTCGGCGGCCAGCCATTCCTCGTACCCCGGCGGAGGGCCGGAGGCGCCCGCCTCCTCCGGTCCGATGAGCCGCGCCTCAAGCACATAGCGGCCGTAGAGCGTCTGGTAGGCCCGGGACCGTTCGCCGACGTACTGGTTCTCGCTGACGAAGACCGGCGGGTCTCCATCCGCGGCGTCCGCCCCGGTCGGCCGCCCCACCCGGACGAGGCGGTCGGTGTGGTAGAGGACCTTCAGCACGTCCGCCTGGGGCAGCCCGTGGTTGGGCGGGGCGATCATCACCAGGTTCCGGACCGGCGCCCGGTCGCCCGGGCTCGTGGCCACCCAGTACCGGGCCAGGAGCGCCCCGCTCCCAAAGGAAACAAGGTCCACGCTGGACGATCCGGCGGCCGCAAGAGCCTGTCCGATCAGGGGCGCCAACCCCACCTTGGCCAAGGTCGCGTAGTCGGAACCCGGCGCCCCGTCATAGTCGTAGCTGAAAAGGGTCTGCCCCGGCGTGTACCCCGCCCGGAGCAGCTTCGCGTAGAGCCCGTGCCCCTTGGGCCCGCGCTCCCCCCAGACGGCCTGGTCACCGCCGGTCAGGCCGTGCACCAAGATGACCGGGACGCGCCCGGTCAGCGCTTCCCCGGCCCCCAAGACCAGCGGAGAAGACGCCAGGACGCTCACCGCCAGCCCGAGGGCCACGGTCCGAAGAAACCTCCCGCCGCCCATCTTCACCCCTCACCCTCGCTCCCAGGTTCTATCCTGTCGGTATGCCACGGCCCGAACAGGGTCACGCTCAGCGCGCTCACCGGGCGGCCCTTGCCAAACGCGTCTCGCAGGCGCCCGGCGAAACCCGGGTCGCCGGCCTCGAACACGACAACCGTGCCTTCTTCAAAGACAGCCCCCAACCGCCACTCCCGGCCAGGCTCGAGAGTCATCTCCCGGTCCTGGGCCCGGACCCGAACCGACACCGGGCTGCCGCCCCCCTCGGGGCCGACCGAGAAGACCAGGTCGACCGCCAGGAGCGCCCCCTCGACCGCCCCGCCGCCCGCCGCCGTCCGCCCCGGCGCCACGCCGGGTAGACGCCGGAGACAGACCGCCCGGGTCTCCACCAGGAGACCGGACACGAACGTCTCCCTCAGGACCAGAAGCTTGGTCCCCGGCGGCAACCGGCGCTGCCCCGGGGGTAGCCTCACCCGTCCGGACTCCGGTTGGAAACCCGAACGAGCCTCGCTCTCCGGCAGAGGCATCGCCGCCAGCCCGGTCGTGTTCTCCTCCCGCACGTACACGAAAAGCACCTCCCGCGCCCCTCCCAGCCAGGCCCGCGCTCCGGACCAGGCCACCAGGAACACCGCCGCCAGCAGGGCGATGGCCAAACCTCGTCCGCGCCGGCGCGGAGGCCTAGCTGTCGGCGCGATCCGCACCCTCTTGGCCATACCCTCACCCCCCTCCGCCTTCCGGTCTCCCTGTCCAAAGTCGGCTGGTTCCGGCGCCCCGGGGGTCGAACCTGCCGCGAACCGCGTCGCCGCCAGCCTCATTCCTCGCTACCCGCCGACGCCGGTCGACGCCCGCCCGCCGCCCCGACAGGCGGGAAAAGGCGCCCGGAAAACACGAAGGCCCGGGCCAGGGCCCGGACCTTAGATTGAGGCGATTGAAGCAACTCGCGGTGGCGGCGGACCGCCGCCTACGGCAGGAACGGCGTGGTGCGGCCTTCCGAAAGGGTCAGGTCCAGACCGGCGCCGGGTGTCTCCGCCGCGGCTTCAGCCGCCCGACTCGGGTCGACGAAGAGATGGACCACATACCTCGCCAAGGTCCGGTCCGTGGTGGCGACGACGAGGCCCGTGCCATCACCCGGCAGGGCGCCCGCGCCGTCGCTGCTTCCGGTGTCGACCCCCACGACCAGGTCCTCCGGCACCAGGTTCATGCTGTCGACGCGGACCAGGCGCGGCATGGCCTCGATCTTAGCCAGGAACTCGACCTGGTCGGAATAGGTCCCCGCCACGGTGAAGTCGACCGTGTACTCCTGGTAGTCGCCCTGGAGCGTCGGTGGGTTGAAGACCATCTCCTGCACCCGCGCGCCGGTCGTCCGTTCCCACCAGCCGCACCAGTAGAGGAAGTGGGCGGCCCGGTTGTCCCCGGGGATCAGCGTGTTGAAAGTCGCCAGTTCCGCATTGAGCTCGTCGATCCGGGCGTTGATCTCATCCAGGCGCCTGAGGACCGCCCGAGCCGCCTCCAGTCTCTGCTCGGACTCGGCGTGCTGGGCCTGAAGCTCAGTCACCCTCTTGGTGTAGGGCTGGTAGACCAGGAAGAAGAAGCCCGCGGCGTAGCCGACAAGGAAGAGGACGATGAGGGCGACCCTGAGGCGCCCTGACAGCTGGGGCATCTTGAAGAAGTTCGAGACGGGTTGCGGGCTAGCCACTCGGGTTCGCCCCCTCCACCTTGGGTAGGCAGGTCATGGTGAACGCGAAGAAGTCGAGGTCCAGGTTTCGCGTGGCGTTCCTGATGTCCGGCTGGGTGACGTACTCGGCCTTCTGGATGGCGACCATGAATTGCGCCAGGGCCTGCAAGCTTCCAGACCGGCCGGAGACGGTGATGGCCCCGGTGGTCGGGTCGCTGATGACGTCCTCGAGGACCACGGTGGCCGGGATGATATCCCTGAGTTCGTCCATGATGAGGTTCCACTTCACGCCCATCCCGGGCACGCTCTCCGTGAACTGGGTCATCGCGTCGCGCCGGGCCTGCAGGTCCTGGAGGAGTTGCTGCCGCTCCAAGGCCGGCTGGTACTGCTGGTAGTCCTGCTCCATGGTGATGAGGTCCTTTTGGACCCGCGTGACCTGAACTTGGAGCGCGCCGTAGAAGATGAGGGTGACGGCCGCCAGGAGGGCCACGCCGGCCAGCGTGAAGACACCGCGCCAGTTGGGGCCGGCTTTCTGCGCCAACTGGTAGGGGAGTAGGTTAACTCTCATGGGGCACCTCCTCGTCCGTGAGGGCGAGACCGAGAGCGGTCACGAACTCCGGGCCCACTAGATTGGCCTCGCGCGACAGTCGCGACGAGAGGGCCACGGCGGACAGCGGGTCGATGATCTGGACGCGCGTGTCCGCTCCTTCCGGCACCCGCTCGCCAAGAGCCGCGTTGAGGTGGCGCGAGAGCGCGGCAGCGATGCCGGGCATCCGGGCGCCCCCGCCGATGAGGTAGACGTGCCTCACGGACTGCCCGAAATGGCGCGAGGCGAAGAACTCGAAGGACCGCCGAATCTCAAACATGAGATCCTGGAGGGTCGGGGTCAGGGACTGGACGACCCGCCCGCCCTCCGGGTGGACGCCGTACTGCCGTTTCAGCGTCTCGGCCTCCACTTCAGGCACCTGAAGCCGCTGGGCCAGCACGGTCGTGAAGGTCCGCCCGCCGACGCCCAGGGTCCGGCTCATCTCGAGGGCGCCCTTGAGGTAGATACCGACCTTCGTCGAAGAGTGGCCGAGGTCGATGATCGCTTGCGCGTAGCGGAGCGGGTCGTCGACGAAATGCCCGGCGGCCCGCACGACGCGGTAGCAGGCGAGAGCTTCGGCGTCAATCCCGCGCGGGACCAGCTTGGCCCGCCGCAACGCCTCGACCTGCGCCTCGACCACGCGCTTCTGCGCGCCGACGAGCATGACCCGCATCTGCCGGTTGCCGCGGTCGTCAGCGTCGGATTGCCCGGGCATGACCGTGAAGTCCACGACGGCGTCGGCCGGCGGGATGGGGATGTGGTGCTCCGCCTCCCAGCGCAAGACCTCGCGCAGTTCGTCGGGGGCCATCACGGGGAATTGAACGTGGCGAATGATGACTCCCTGACCGCCCAGGCCGGAGACGACGTTCTTCTGGACGATGTTCCGCCCGCCCAGGAGATCCTTGATGGCCTCACCGAGGGTGATGGGGTCGGCGATGCCCCCCTCGCTCAGGGCGCCTTCGGGCGTGGGGCAGAGGCCCAGGTTCATAATCTCGATACCGCCGCGGGACACGCCGACCTGGACGACCTTGGTCCACGCCGTCCCGATGTCCAGACCGACGATGGTCGCCGCCTGCGTCCCGGGGAGAAAGACGGACGGCCTGGGCAGGTCCGACCAGTCCAGGGCGTCCGGCGCCTCGAGCCCGCCTTCGAGCGCGGCTCGGGCCGGGATGGGCGCGCCGGAGATGACGCGCAGGCTCGGCCCGGCGAGCGGGGCCCCGCCGATGGCCATACCGCCGCGACCGCCACCACCGGCGCCCGCGGCCAGACCGCCCCAGCGCCCCTGGGCGGTCCCGGGACCATCCGAGATCCATCGGGCCCGGCTAGGTCCGCCGGGTCCGGCGCCGGCGGCCGCGAGCCGCTTGGGCGAGGACTTCATGGGGCCGTTCATGAACCAGACGCTCACCGCCATGCT
>CALMHV010000272.1 GCA_937863905.1 uncultured Bacillota bacterium | reverse complement strand
CCTGGGTGACACGGAACCCTTGAGCTTGGGAAACCTGTAGGCGTTGTCTGGATTCAACTTCGCCACGCTGTAGAGGCTGTAGACGGCGGGAGATGGCGTGGCCGAGACCATCACGTAGTCATCGCCCAGATAGTCAAGACCGGCTTCAAGGCAGGTCAAGGCGGTCGTCGACTTGCCGGACCCGGCTTTCCCGCCGACAAGGACGGCCCCCGAGCCGGTCCCGACGGCCGCCGCGTGAACCAGCCGCCGGGAGCACGTGCCGGACCACCAATGCAGGATGACGCGAAAGGGTGACCCGCTCTCGTACCACGGTACGGTCCGGGCGCTGGGCACACAGTAGATTCCGACGCCGAGAGCCGAGTCGAACAGGCTCAGTGCCTCGCCCGCCTGGTTGTGGAGACGCAGGGTCCCATCATCATAGAGCCACTGGGCCCCCGTCGCGGGAGCGTTCTCCGGCCATGGCCCGGGGGGCAGTTCGGCGCCGGTGGATTCGAGGTCGAAGACGCAAAGGGTCAACGCGGGAGACGATACCGGCTCGGCCCGAAGGTGCTCGAAGGCCGGGGCCAGGATGGGGACCAGCACCGGGTTCGCGAAGCAAAGGCGAACCACCTGGCCGGCAATGTCGTAGTCCATATCCAGGACACCGGGGCCGGCGGACCTCCGGGCCCGGCGGAACGTCTCGCGGACCTCCTGGAAGTAGTCGGCGGGGCCGGCCGGGCTGGTCATTTCGGCTTCTTGACCGGCCAGCCGCTGTCGGTGACTTCGTGGATGGGGTCCAGGAGAAGGAGGTCCTGCATGTCCGAGTACTTGGTGAGGGCCGGCTCCTCGAACGCCGGGAGGGGGCGGGTTCCCTTCGCTGGGTCGGCGGGGGCGCCGCCGCGCTCCGCGATAAGCTCATCCTCCAGGAGACGGCCAATCAGGCGGGCGACGGCGGCCTCGATCTCCTCGGGCGGCAGGCGGCCGGCGGTAGTCGGCGCCCCGGGCGCGCCCGCGGAACCGGCGATCGCCGCCACGATCTCACCGGCCGACAGGCCCTGCCCGAGCCTGTCCCACACGGCGGACGCGCTCGGGTTGAAGCCGTAGTAGCAGCCGGTGTTGAGGTTGATGACCACAGCCTCGCCGTCGATGGTCTGAGCGACCACCGCCGGGCTGTTGATTCGGTAGCGGGCCGCGTCCATCCCCTGGTCACCCCAACCAGCAAGCTTCACGTTCGCAATGGGGATTCTGCCCTTCTCGGAGGCTTCCTGCTCCTTCGCGGCCAGCTTGACCTGCACCTAGGGCAAGGCGAGAAACCCAGGAGCCCGCCGCAGCAACGCGCTGAGGACGCGGGCGCCCCTCAGCCAGACCTGAGAGCGGCGACCGCCGCCTT
>CALMHV010000271.1 GCA_937863905.1 uncultured Bacillota bacterium | reverse complement strand
CTCATCGTCCACCGCGAGGACATCGGCCGGCATAACGCCGTGGACAAGGTCGTCGGGCACCTCTGGCTGACGGGGCGCCTGGGGGGCGGCTCCGGTCCCTTCATCCTGGTCACGAGCGGCCGCCTTTCCTCCGATATCGTGCTGAAGGCCGCCCGGGCGGGCTTTCCCGTCGCCGTCTCGCACGGCGCCCCGACAGTCATGGCCGTCGAGATGGCCCGTCGGCTCGGACTCACTCTGGTTGGTTTCGCTCGCGGCCGGCGCATGAATGTCTACACCGGCGGCGAAAGGGTTTCGGAGGAGAAGAGGTAGCGGGAGGGGACAGCCTTTGCCCAGCAAGAGAGATCCGGCCACCAAGACCGGCCGGGACGCGGTCATTGTCAGCGCCAAGCGCACGGCGTTCGGCGCCTTCGGAGGCGCCCTCAGGGACATTCCGGCGGTGGATCTGGGAGCCAAGGCCATCCGGGCGGCGGTCGACGCGGCGGGCCTCAAGGGTCCGGAGATCGACTACGCCTTCGTCGGCCACGTCGTCCAGGCCGGCTGCGGCCAGGTGCCCGGGCGTCAGGCCGGCCTCAAGGCGGGTCTCCCGGTGGAGGTCCCGAGTGACACCATCAACAAGGTTTGCGCCTCCAGCCTGCGGGCGGCCAACCTCGCCGAGGTCCTCATCCGCTCCGGCGAGGCCGACACCGTCCTGGCCGCCGGCATGGAGAGCATGAGCCAGGGTCCGTACCTGGTCCACGGCGCCCGCTGGGGTCTCCGGATGAACAACACCAAGTTCATCGACGCGACGGTAGCCGACGGTCTCTGGTGCCCCATCAACAACGTCCACATGGGTAACTACGGCGACCGGATGGCCAAGGAGTTCAACGTCTCGCGCGAGGACCAGGACAAGTGGGCCTACCGCAGCCATATCCGGGCCATCGCCGCCCACGCCGAGGGTCGGCTGGCCGAGCAGATCGTCCCGTTCGAGGTACCGCAGAAGAAGGGCCCGGCCGTCGTCTTCGACAAGGACGAGTCGCCCCGCCCGGACACTTCGCTTGAGAAACTGAGCACCCTCAAGCCCGTCTTCGCCGCGGACGGCACGGTCACGGCCGGCAACGCCCCGGCCTTGAACGACGGCGGTTCGGCCGTCGTCGTCATGTCCCGCGAAAAGGCCGAGAAGCTCGGGCTGGAGCCGCTGGCCACCATCATCTCGCAGGGCTGGGTCTCCCAGGAGGCCCCCTATCTCGGCACCGTCCCCTACCTCTCCATCAAGCAAGCGGCCGAGCGTCTGGGGCTGCCCCTCAAGGACCTGGGACTCATCGAACTCAACGAGGCCTTCGCCGTCGTGGCCCTGGTTTCGCTGCGCCTGGGCGGCTGGGCCGAGGACATCGTCAACGTCAACGGTGGCGCCGTGGCCATCGGTCACCCCATCGGGGCGAGCGGCGCCCGCGTCCTCATGACCCTGGTCTACGAGATGCGCCGGCGCGGCCTCCGCTACGGGGCGGCCGGCATTTGCTCCGGCGGCGGCCAAGGCGAGGCGACGATAGTGAGGGTGGACGGGTAGAGGAGGGCGGTCTATGGTTATCCGCAACGTCATGGTCGTCGGCGCCGGTCAGATGGGCGCGGGCATCGCTCAGGTCGCGGCTCAGGCCGGCTGCCGGGTCTGGCTGCGCGACATCACGCCGCAGCTGGTCGACAAGGGGCTAGGCGGCATCCGCCGGTTCCTGGAGAAGAGCGTGGAGAAGGGCAAGCTGACGGCCGCCGACAAGGACGCCGTTCTTGGGCGCATCACCGGCACGGTGGACGCGGCCCCCGCCGCCGGGTGCGACATCGTCATCGAGGCCGTCGTCGAGGACCTCGGGGTGAAGGCCAAGGTCTTCGGGGAACTCGACAAGGTCTGCCCCCCGGCGAGCCTCTTCGCCTCGAACACCTCGTCCCTGCCCATCACCCAGCTCGCCGCCGCCACCAGTCGTCCCGACCGCTTCATCGGGATGCACTTCATGAACCCGGTGCCCCTGATGAAGCTGGTCGAGATCATCCGGGGCCTGGCGACCAGCGACGCGACCTACGCCGCCGTCCGCGACCTAGCCGTGACCATGGGCAAGGAGCCGGTCACCGTCCAGGACGCGCCGGGGTTCGTCTCAAACCGCATCCTCATCCCGATGATCAACGAGGCCGTCTTCTGCCTACAGGAGGGTCTGGCGACCCCTGAGGACATCGACACCGTCATGCGCCTCGGGATGAACCACCCGATGGGCCCGCTGGCTCTGGCCGACCTCATCGGCCTGGACACGGTCCTCTCCATCGCCGACGTTCTCTACCGCGAGTTCCAGGACTCCAAGTACCGGGCCTGCCCGCTGCTCCGCAAGATGGTCCGGGCGGGGTACCTGGGCAAGAAAGCGGGGAGAGGGTTCTACAGGTACTGAGCCGTGCGGGGGATCTCCGGCGGAAGCGCTGCCCGGACGCCCCGGCGGAGAAGGAGATGCCTCGCCCCCACCGAACCATGCTTCTCACTTCCAG
>CALMHV010000270.1 GCA_937863905.1 uncultured Bacillota bacterium | reverse complement strand
CTGCTCGAGGTAACGGGCGAGCGGGGCCAACTCGAGGCGAGGGACGTCCCGCCCCAGCTTCGCCGCAGGTGCGTCCACCTCGGAGAACTGGTGACGACGCTGAACTTCCTCCACGAGATTGCCGCTCTGAACCGACACTGGAGGAGGAAACTCGACGACAGCCGGGGCGTGGTCCAACAGCAACTCGACGGGCTGGCCCAGATCCTGCGCGGCCTGGGCGAGGGCCTCAAGTCCGAGGCCGCCGGAGACGCGCTGGCCGCCGAGGACCTGGCCGACCGGCTCGACCGGGCGGGCTTCCCCGTGCGGGACGTGGTCGCGGCCAGCGTTCCCGACGGCGAGCCGCAGTTCCTGGTCACGGCGGACGCCTGCTCGAACGGGCAGGCTTGCCGGACCTTAGCCCTGCCGGTGGCCACGTCGTTTACCGGCCGGACCGTGGCCGTCACCGACGTCCACTGCGGGCTGGCCGCCGGGCGCGACGACTGTTCCTTCCGGCTCGAGGCGCCCCGGCAGATGGACTTCAAGATGGGGGTGGCTCAGGCCCGGAAGTCTTCGAGCGGTATCTCGGGCGACTCCTACCTCATCCGCGAACTCCCCGGCAACCGCCTCGCCGCCGTCTTGTCCGACGGCACGGGGGCCGGTCCGCGGGCGGCCGAGGAGAGCCGGACGACCATCAGGATGCTTGAGGAACTCCTCCGGCTGGGCTTCGACAACGAGATGGCCGTCAGGACCATCAACTCCATGGTCCTGCTCCGTTCGTCGCACGAGCGGTTCGCTACCCTCGATCTACTCACCGCGGATCTCTACGGCGGGCAGGCCCGTTTCGTCAAGATAGGGGCGCCGCCGAGCTACATCCGGAGAGGCAGGGAAGTGAGCGTCATCCAATCCCCCAACCTGCCTCTGGGCGTCCTACCCGAGGTGGCGACCGACGGCAGCTTTGTCACGCTCCGGCCGGGCGACCTCGTCGTCATGGCCACGGACGGGCTTTTGGCCGCGGCCGGGGAACGGCCCGTCGCGCTCGGTCCGGAGGACGGCTGGCTCGTCAGCTTCCTTCGGGATGCCGGCGAGGCTGGACCGCAGGAGATTGCCGACGCGCTCATCGAGGCCGCCGTGTCGCTCGGCAGCCGGAGTCTCGCGGCCGTGGCCGGCGGAGGGCCCGGGTTTGGCTCCTACCGAGGCCTGCGCGACGATGTGACGGTGGTGACCTTACGTTTCGGTCCTCCCGAAGGGGGCTAGAGCCTCGCGAGGGCCCACTTTTTCCTCCCCCAACTCACGGGGTGCGCCAGAACCTGGGCGCACCCCCTCTTTCTTGGTTCGGGCCGCCACAGGTATGCCATAATGCTTCCATGGACACCAACGGTCCCAGGAACGACGCCGACCCTCTGGTCAGGGCCGTCGGGGAGCGAGCCGTGTCGACGGCACTCCTGCGGCCTGGGGACAGGGTCCTGGCCGCTGTTTCGGGCGGGCCGGATTCGCTCGCCCTCCTGCACATCCTGTGGTCGCTGAAAGGAGAACTTGGGCTCGACCTCGTCGTGGCCTCTCTGGACCACGGGCTGCGGGGCGCGGCCGGACAGGCCGACGTGACCTTCGTCGGCGAGACCGCTCACCGCCTGGGACTTCCCTTCCGGAGCGGCCGGGTCGAGCCGGCCGCGGTCGTGGACGGAGCGTCCCTCGAGGAGGCGGCCCGGCGCGCCCGCTACGAGTTCCTGGGGCGGCTGGCCCGCGAGTGGGGACCCGGTCCGGCCGGGCCGGTGCGCGTGGCCACCGGGCATACCGCCGACGACCAGGCCGAGACGGTCATTATGCGCATCATCGAGGGTACCGGCCCGCGAGGGCTGGCCGGAATGCCGGCCCTGCGCCAGGAAGACGGTTGGGTCCTCATCCGGCCCCTTCTCCGGACGAGACGGGCCGAGATCGAAGCCTACTGCCGCCGCTGGGCTCTTGAGCCGCGTACGGACGAGACGAACCGAGACGAGAGGTTCCGCCGCAACTTCATCCGGGCGCGGGTCATGCCGCTGCTCCGCGAGGGCAATCCTAGGGTCGAGGAGGCCCTGGTCCGCCTGAGCGACCTGGCTCGGGAGGAGACGAACGCCTTTGAGGCGGCTCTGGCCGAAGCTCTGAGCTCCCTTGACCTCACCGTCGGCCCTTGGGCCGGCGACGCCCGCGCCGAACCGCACCCCGCCGAGAGCCCTTTCGCGGGTCTCCCCCCGGCCGGGGGGCCGGTCGTCTCCCTCGACCGGGAGGCTTTCCGCCGGCTCGCCGACGTGCTCCAGCGTCGCCTGGTCAGGCAGGTCTTGGCCCAGATTGCCGGGGAAGAGGTCCTCCGGGATGTGGGCTTCGACGGTGCCGCGCAGGCTGCGCGAGCCGCCGCTACCGGTCTCCGGGTCGGCGGGCGGGTCTATCTGCCGGGGAAGGTCGTGATGGAGGCGGGGTATCGCCGCATCTTCTTCGCCGCCACCGGCCCGCCGACCGGCGCTCCCGAGGGCGAACCTCCGGCCGCTCCCGTCCCCGTCGAACTCAGGGTCCCCGGGTCCACCGTGGTCGACGGGCTAGGCTGGGCGTTTACCGCCACCCGGGCCGCGGCTGCCGTCTTCGCCGCCGCCGGCCCGCCCCCCGTTCGGGGCCTCACCGTCGACCTCGACCCGGAGGCCGTCCAGCTGCCGCTCTCCATCCGCACGAGGCGGCCTGGCGACGCTTTCCGCCCGGTCGGCCAGGGGGGCGGCAAGAAACTCAAGGACTTCTTCATCGGCGTGAAGCTGCCCCGGGCCGAGCGGGACCGCTGGCCCCTGTTGGTGGACGCGGAGGACCGTATCGTCTGGGTCGTCGGGTTCCGCGCCGACGAGCGCTTCGTCGCTCCCGCCGGTCCAGGCGAGGTGTTGCGGGTCACGGCCGGACGCACCGTGTGAGCCTGGCCTCTTTGAGCCGTCCGGCCCGTTGTTGCCCGCAAAGCGTGTATGATAGAATACCGTTG
This sequence comes from uncultured Bacillota bacterium, assembly GCA_937863905.1. Classification (GTDB taxonomy): domain Bacteria; phylum Bacillota; class Sulfobacillia; order UBA995; family UBA9673; genus CALMHV01. The sequence continues at coordinate 1,921 of CALMHV010000270.1, read as the reverse complement.
TTGTGCCTGGTCCCAGGCGGCGGCAGCGGTGCTGCCGCGCTTGTCATCTTAGGCGGCTTCACCTTCAAGGGCCCCGACGAGAGGAGGCAGCCGGTTGAACCGGACGGTGAGGAGCGTCACGTTCTGGATCCTGCTCGTTCTCATCGCGATCTCCCTGGTCAACCTGCTCGACATCAAGCAGACGCAGCCGTTGGTCCTGAACTACACGGACCTTGTGGCGCGCGTGGACCAGGGCGAGATAGCCGAGGTCACCATCGTCGACAAGGAGGTGACCGGGAAGCTCACGGACGGCCGGGAGTTCACGGCCGTCGTTCCGGAGGACCCCGCGCTCTACGAGAAGATGCGCGTGGCCGGCGTGACCGTCATCTTCGACGTTCCGGCCCCGCCTTCGCTTTTCGTCACGCTCCTGACGACCTTGGGTCCGGTCATCCTGATCGTCATCGCCCTCTTCTTCATCATGCAGCAGTCCCAGGGCGGCGGTAACCGGGTCATGCAGTTCGGCAAGAGCCGGGCCCGCCTCCATACGGTAGAGGAACGGCGTAAGGTCACGTTCGACGACGTGGCCGGCGCCGAGGAGGTCAAGGAAGAACTCCGGGAGATCGTCGACTTTCTCAAACACCCCAAACGGTACGTCGACATGGGCGCGCGGGTGCCCAAGGGTGTCTTGCTCATGGGGGCCCCCGGGACCGGCAAGACCTGGGTCGCCCGGGCCGTCGCCGGTGAGGCCGGTGTGCCGTTCTTCAGCATCAGCGGTTCCGATTTCGTCGAGATGTTCGTCGGCGTCGGCGCCTCCCGTGTCCGCGATCTCTTTGAGCAGGCGAAGAAGAACGCGCCCTGCATCATCTTCATCGACGAGATAGACGCCGTTGGTCGGCAGCGAGGCGCCGGCTACGGCGGCGGGCACGACGAGCGCGAGCAGACCCTGAACCAACTCCTGGTCGAGATGGACGGGTTCGCGGCCAACGAGGGCATCATCATGATGGCCGCCACCAACCGCCCCGACATCCTCGATCCGGCCCTCCTGCGGCCCGGGCGGTTCGACCGTCAGATAACCATTGACAAACCGGACGTCAAGGAGCGCCTGGAAGTGCTGCGCGTCCACGGGCGGGGCAAGCCTCTCGAGCCGGCCGTGGACCTCGCGGTCCTGGCCCGCCGGACGCCGGGCTTCACTCCGGCCGACCTTGAGAACGTCATGAACGAGGGCGCTCTCCTGGCCGCCCGGAAACGCCACCGGAAGGTGAGCATGGCCGACCTTGAGGAGGCCATCGACCGCGTCATCGCCGGCCCCGAGAAGCGGGCCAGGGTCCTTTCGGCCAAGGAGAAGCGGATCGTCGCCTTCCACGAGGCGGGGCACGCCCTGGTCTCGCGGGCCATACCGCACGGCGACCCCGTGCATAAAGTGTCTATCCTGCCGCGCGGAGCCGCTCTCGGCTACACCTTGCCTCTGCCGGTGGAAGACCGCCATCTTGTGACCAAGAACGAAATCCTGGCCAAGGTTTCGGGCCTTCTGGCCGGCCGTGCCGCCGAGGAGATGGTCTTCGGCGAGGCCTCTACGGGCGCCCAGGACGACCTGGAGAAATCCACTCGCGCCGTCCGCCGGATGGTGACGGAGTTCGGGATGAGCGATGTCCTCGGCCCGCTGACCTTCGGGAATCGCTCCGACTCGCCCTTTCTCGGACGAGACTTCTCCCGTGAGCGCAACTACAGCGAGGAAGTGGCCGCCACCATCGACAAGGAGGTCAGGGCGACCGTTCAGGCCAGCTACGACAAGGCCCTGGCCATTCTCCAAGAGAACCGAGCGGCCCTGGACCGTGTCGCCGAGGCTCTCCTGGAGCGCGAAGCCCTTGATGGCGACGACCTTGAGGAGGTCCTGATCGCGTCGGGCGCCAAGCTCCCGCCGCGTCCGCAGGCCCAATCGGTC
>CALMHV010000269.1 GCA_937863905.1 uncultured Bacillota bacterium | reverse complement strand
GACGAGGCGGATGAAGCGGGCGAGGCGACGGTCGGCGGTCGGGACGACCAGGCCGGGTAGGCCGAATCGCTCGACCCCTTACAGGCTCTGTTGTTTCGTTGACACTCCCATACCCTGGTGCTAAAATAGTAAAGTGTTTGCCCGGGTGCACCCGTTTTTTCCAGGGTCAGGAGGCGGCCACGTGTCTCTCGAACGCCTTTCCGGGGCCAGAGCGCGAACGGTCGGCACCAAGCAGACGCTCAAGGCGATCCAGAAGAGCCAGACCAGTCTTGTCTGGGTGGCGCGTGACGCGGACGAGCATGTTCTCCGTGAGCTTCTGAAGCTGTGCAAGGACAAGAACATTGAAGTCGTCTACGCCGACTCCATGGCGAAGCTAGGGCAAGCCTGCGGTATTCAGGTTGGGGCGGCGTCCGCAGCCGTCCTCGAAGAGTAACGAGGGGGGCGCACCTAGGCGGCGACAACTTAAGAGCTTTGGGCAAGTCCTTTTTTGGTCTTAGCCTGACTGGGAGGTGTGTCGTGCCAACGATCAGCCAACTCATCAGACACGGGAGGTCCACGAAGAGCCGCAAGTCCAAGGCTCCCGACCTCCAGGGGAACCCCCAGAAGAGGGGCGTCTGCACGGTCGTCAAGACCATGACTCCCAAGAAGCCCAACTCGGCGCTGCGTAAGGTGGCCCGGGTCCGCCTCACCAACGGCGAGGAAGTCAGCGCCTACATTCCGGGCGTGGGACACAACCTCCAGGAGCACTCGGTGGTCCTGGTGCGCGGCGGCCGCGTGAAGGACCTGCCGGGCATCCGCTACCACATCATCCGGGGAACCCTTGACACCGCGGGAGTTCAGGACCGCGGCCGCAGGCGCTCGAAGTACGGCGCCAAGCGGCCCAAGAAGTAGGAGGAGAACATCAGTGCCTAGGCGAGGAAGGGCTCCGCATCGCAAGGTTCTTCCCGACCCCATATACGGAAACGAGGCCTTGGCCAGGTTTACGAACAAGGTCATGTACAGCGGCAAGAAAGCCCTGGCCCAGCGGACCATGTACGGGGCCATGGACCTCATTCGTGAGAAGACCGGCAAGGAGCCTATCGAGATCTTCCAGCTCGCGCTGAAGAACGTCGCACCGGTCTTGGAGGTCAAGTCCAGGCGCGTCGGTGGCGCCACGTACCAAGTTCCCGTCGAGGTGCGGCCGGAGCGTCGCTCGTCTTTGGCCATGCGCTGGCTCATCGACTACTCGCGGGCTCGCACGGAGCGCACGATGACCGAGCGGCTTGCTGGGGAACTCATGGATGCAGCCAATAACGCCGGGAACGCGGTCAAGAAGAAAGAGGACACGCACCGGATGGCCGAAGCGAACAAGGCCTTTTCCCACTATCGGTGGTAAACACCGCGGGGCCGGCCCCCTTCGAGGGGCGCTCAGCTACGCCTGAGGGTTGGCCGGTGGGACCTAGGTCCCAAGGGACCTGGCTCCCGAACGTCGGTTCACGGAAGGGAGGTCAAGCGAGAGTGGCTAGAGAGCATCCGCTTGAGGTCATCAGGAACATCGGCATCATCGCTCACATCGACGCGGGTAAGACGACCACGACGGAGCGCATCCTGTTCTACACCGGTCGCCTGCACCGCATGGGCGAGGTCCACGACGGCACGACGACGATGGACTGGATGGTCCAGGAGCGCGAGCGGGGCATAACCATCACGGCCGCGGCCACTGCCTGTGACTGGAAGGGTTTTCGCGTCAACATCATTGACACGCCAGGGCACGTAGACTTCACCATCGAGGTCGAGAGGTCTTTGCGGGTCCTGGACGGAGCCGTTGTCATCTTCTGCGCCAGGGGCGGTGTCCAGCCCCAATCGGAGACCGTGTGGCGCCAGGCCGAGAAATACGGCGTCCCCAGGATGGCCTTCATCAACAAGATGGACGGCGTGGGCGCCGATTTCTTCGGTGTGGCCGACCAGATACGGACCAAGCTCGACTGCCGGCCGGTTCTCCTGCAACTGCCTCTCGGAGTCGAAGACACTTTCCGGGGCGTGGTCGACCTCGTCACCGGACGGGCCATTGCCTACGCCGACGAACTCGGGGTCCAGGAAGTCGTGAGCGACCCTCCGGCGGACATGGCCGAGCTCATTCGCGAGCACCGCGTGGCTCTTCTCGAAGCCGTTTCCGAGTTCGACGACGAGCTCATGGTCGAGTATCTCGACGGCAAGGACATCCCCGCCGAACTCATCCAGCGGGCCATCCGCAAGGGGACGGTGACGGCGAAGATCATCCCGGTCCTGTGCGGCGCCGCGTACCGCAACAAGGGAGTCCAACTCCTCCTGGACGCGGTCGTCAACTACCTTCCGTCTCCGCTTGACCTGCCCGACACGATGGGGACCGTGCCGTCGACGAACGAACCGACCAGCCGTCACCCGAGCGACGACGAGCCGGCGTCGGCCTTAGCCTTCAAGATCCAGTCCGACCCGTACGTCGGCCGCCTCACCTACATCCGTGTCTACTCGGGCGTCATCAAGACCGGGGATGTGCTCTCAAACGCGACTCGGGGGACGCGCGAGCGCATCGGGCGCCTGCTCAGGATGCACGCCGACCGGCGCGAGGAGATGGAAGAGGCTCGTACCGGCGACATCGTCGCCGTGGTCGGGCTCAAACAGTCTAAGACGGGCGACAGTCTCTGCCGGCTTGACCGGCCCATCATCCTGGAGCCGATGCACTTCGCCGCCCCCGTCATTTACGTGGCTATCGAGCCCAAGACCAAGGCCGACCAAGACAAGCTGAGCCTCTCTCTCGCCCGCCTGTCTGAGGAGGACCCGACCTTCCGGTTCTTCACCAACGAGGAGACGGGTCAGACCATTATCGCCGGTATGGGTGAACTCCACCTGGAGATTATCGCCGACCGCCTGCTCCGCGAGTTCAAGGTCGAAGCCAACGTGGGCCGGCCCCAGGTGGCTTACAAGGAGACCGTCCGCCACTCGGCCAAGGCCGAGGGGCGCTTCATCAGGCAGACCGGCGGACACGGCCAGTACGGCCACGTCTGGCTCGAGATTGAGCCTTCGACCGAGATGTTCTCCTTCGTGAGCGCCATTAGGGGCGGCGCGATTCCCAGCGAGTACATCCCAGCCGTCGAGCAGGGAGCCCGCGAGGCTTGCGAGAGCGGCGTCCTCGCCGGCTACCCCGTGATGCGCGTGGCTGTCCGGCTGGTGGACGGGTCGTTCCACGAGGTCGACTCTTCGGAGATGGCGTTCCGCATCGCCGGTTCCCTGGCCATGCGCAAGGCTCTTTCCCTGGCCGACCCGATCATCCTGGAGCCGGTCATGGATGTGGAGGTCGTGGTCCCGGAGGACTACGTCGGCGAGGTTCTAGCGGACATCAACGCCCGCCGGGGGCGCATCGACGACATGGAGAGCCACGGGAACCTCCACGTCGTGAAGGCCCGGGTTCCTCTGGCCCAGATGTTCGGCTACGCGACCGATCTCCGGTCGCGAAGCCAGGGGCGGGCCACCTACACGATGCAGTTTGCCAGCTACGAACCTGCCCCTCCCGCCGTCTCGACGGCCGCCATCGGGGCCAGGGGCGTGGGCCGGAAGTAGACCTTTTGATTGTGTTGTCTGTTGCTGCCAGATTGGCGAAGGGTTCACAGTTCGGGCGAACGGGCGGTGGAGTAGGCCCGGGGGGCCCAGTAAGGGAGACGGAGTCGAGATGGCCAAAAAGAAGTTCGAGCGGACCAAGCCGCACGTCAACATCGGGACGATTGGCCACGTGG
>CALMHV010000268.1 GCA_937863905.1 uncultured Bacillota bacterium | reverse complement strand
GGATGTCCGCCGGGGACAGGGCCTCGTAGACGCCCCCCGAGGAGACCCACATGGGCATCAGGGTCAGCCAGGCCGTGCCAACGTGGCTGAGGTTCCCGGCCGCCGCCGCGGAGGCGGGTATCCTCACCTCGGCCTGATAGACGCCTTCCGCAATCCGGGCGGCCACGGCGATATCCCCCGTCACCGGTTCGTCGAGGGCGGCGAGGCGGCCGTCGGAGTCGATGACGACATCCGAACTCCGGTAAAGGTTCCAGGAGAAAGCCGGGAGAGTACACTCCTGCGACCTCCCGGGACCCAGGCGGGCCCTGTCGGCCCGCTGGTCGAGGCGAAACTGGATGACCAGGGACTGGTCGGCGCCCCGACCGAGCCCGAGCCGAATCATTCGGTACCAGTAGTCGCCGACGCGGGTGTGGACCACGTTGACCAGGTCGGCGTCGTAGACGCTGACTATCGTGCGGTAGACGATGCGGTATTTGCCGTCCCCGGTGGTGGTGGAGAGACTCGTCCCGGTGGAGCGGTCCACGAGCCGGACGCGGGCGGGCCGGAAGTCGCGGAGCTTGATGGCCCGCTTGGCCGTGTCCGCATCCAGGGGGCTGTCCTTCACGCCCTCAGGGGTTATCAGCCGGTAGCTTCCGCCCTCCTTCACGTACGACTCCCCGTCCAGGCCGTAGACCCAGGCCCGGGTCGTGAAACGGACGAGGCCGGGAGCGAGAAGGTTGGTCCACCCGTAGCCGTCGGCGCGGGCGACGGGGTGGAAATCCCCGCCCTGGGCCCAGGTGCTCTGGACCTGGCGGCAAGGCTGAAGGTCCAGACCATCGATGATGCCGTCGCCGTCGGTGTCGGGCGACCGGGCGCTGGTGTCGTAGACCATGAGCTCATCGTAATCGGAGAGGCCGTCGCCGTCGGTGTCGGCGTTACACGGGTCGGTGGCCGACTGGGTCCGGTAGCGCCCCTTGATACCCGTCTGCTGTTCGACCGCGTCGGAGAGGCCGTCGTCGTCGGTGTCCGCGGCGTAGGGGTTGGTGCCGGTCCAGGCGGTCCGGACGGTGGGGTCGCTACCGGTGAGGCGAATCTCGTCCCCGTCCTTCAGACCGTCGCCGTCGGCGTCAGGGTCAAGGGGGTCGATCCGGCCGTCCTTGTCGGCGTCGTGCGTCGGCGGGAGACCGAGGAGGGCGAGAAGGGCCACCTCCCGGCCGTCGGTCAGGCCGTCACCGTCTGAGTCGGCGACCTTGGGGTCGAGGCCCCAGGCAACCTCGTCCCCGTCCTTCACCCCGTCGCCGTCGGTGTCCGGGCGCAGCGGGTCGGTGCCGGCGGCAGTCTCCTGAGCCGTGGTCAGGCCGTCGTTGTCCGCGTCGTCGGCCAGACCGGCCGTCACGACGACCGCCGAAGCGAGCGCGGCCGTGGTCCTGAGCCCTTCGTCGTCGGTGACCCGCACCACCGCCGGATAGGACCCGGGGGTGGCGTAGGTGTGGACGAGATCTCCCGTCGCGGTCGAACTCCACTCGAACTTGCCGTCGCCCTCGACGTCCCACTCGTAGAGCACGAGGCGACCGTTGGGGTCGGAGGCTCCGGACCGGAGAACGACTTCGAGGGGTCGGCGCCCGCCGGCCGGGGTCGCCGAGGGGTTGGCTACGGGCGGCCCGCCGAGGACGCGCAGGGTCCGGCTGGCACTGTTATTGGCCTGGCGGCCTCCTTCGTTCACGTCAGAGGCGACCGTCGCCCGGACGGTGTAGGTGGCCGGGATGATGCTGTCCAGCGGGGCGCCTCCGGACTTCTGGTAGAGGTCGTAGTCCGGAAGAGCGAGCACCTGGAGCGATGTCCGGAGAGTGACCGCCTCGCCCGCTGGAAGGGGCGGCACTTCGAGGGCGGGCAGGCTGAGAAGGCCGGTCGGCCCGGCGAGCGTAAGCCTGAGGGTCCCACAGTGGGTGGCCCCGGTGGCCGCGACGGACCCGGTGTTGCCCACGGTCACCTGGATGTCGAACCACCGTCTCGTGCCCACCTCCGCCTTCGGCTCGGCCGGACTGAAGACGATGTCCTCCGCGACGACCTCGAGGTCGGGGAAGTCCGGAGTGAGGGGGTCGGTCCCCGTCAGGAGTTCGTCGCGGTCGTCCCGGCCGTCCCCATCGGTATCGGGGTTTGTTGGGTCCGTACCGTAGATGAAGACCTCCTGCCCGTCGCTGAGCCCGTCGCCGTCGGTGTCGGGTAGGAAGGGCGAGGTCTTCACGTCCGCCTCCCCCAGGAAGGTGTAGCTGCCGTCGGGGTTGACCCGCCAGGGCTCGACCGCGGGGGCGCTCTCCCGGCCGGGAAGCTCGTCGCGCAGCCGTTGGAGAGTGGCGGTCAGGTCGGCGATGGCCCGGGCGTCGACCGGGTCCCCGGGATGCAGGGTCAGGGAGCGCCCCAGGGTGACGGCCCACCTCTCGCTGCCGTCGAGGAGCCCGTCACCGTCCGAGTCGGGGTCGCGGGGGTCCGTCTCGCCCCGGTCCCGGAGCCCGTTGCCGTTCCAGTCCTCAGCCCCGTCCCGGAGCCCGTCGAAATCGGTATCCGGGTTGAGCCAGTCGGTCTCCCCGTCGGCCGGCTCGTACCAGCCGTCGGAGTCGGCGTCCTCGACCCAGTCCTCGAGGCCGTCCCGGTCGGCATCGCCGTTAAAGGGGTTGGGATCGTTGTCATCGGTGAGCAGAACGCCGTTCTGGAGGCCGTCGTGGTCCGTGTCCAGATCCAGGGGGTTGGTGCCCAGGTCCAGTTCCCAACTGTCGGTGAGGTATCCGGACAGACCCTGGAGCGGTCCGGGAAGGTCCGGACGGTAACCGTCACCGTCGGTGTCCGGGTCCATGGGGTCGGTCAGCCGCCGCGGCAGGCTCACCTCTGTTTGGGAACTGTGGAAGTCGAGGTTGGCCAGGCAGACCTTGTCCAGGAGGACGGGTGGGCTGCCCGGTCCCCGGACCAGGGTGGCGGAGACGGTGGAGGCGGCCCCTAGGTGGAAGTCGCCGTCCCGCGGGTCGCCGCCGAAAAAGGCCGGGGACCAGCGGGCGGCCGGGTAGATGCCCTGGACCGTTGCTCTCGCTCCGAGGAAAGTCGGCACACCAGCGAGGGGGCCCTCGACTGGGGTGATCGTGAAGGTCACCATGATGGTGCCCTGAGCCGGCATCCCCGGGGGCATCAGACCGGCCCGGACGAGAAGGACATAAGAGCCGGCCCTGTGGGCCTGGTCGTCGACCTTCACCTCGACCAGCGAGCCATCCTGACGCGCCACGATGCCGACGCCCTTGGAGAAGGCCGCCAGCGGGAGGCACTGGGGGACCTGGGCGTAGTCCTCCGCCTCCAGCCACCAGGCCTCCACGAGGGCCTCCTCCCCATCCTTCAGGCCATCACCATCGGTGTCCGGAGTTGTCGGGTCGGTCAGGGGCGGCGCCGCCAAGCCGGGAGGGTCTAGCCGGACCAGGGCCAATCGGTCCGCCAGGAGAGTGTCCCCCGCTCCGGGAATCAGCCTCAGGCCCAGAGAGCCCAGGCCGTCGTAGCCAAAGGACCGGGTGTGGA
>CALMHV010000267.1 GCA_937863905.1 uncultured Bacillota bacterium | reverse complement strand
ATGATACCATCTGACGAGTCCTGTCGCACCCGAGCGTCCGTGCCGTGTTTGCCGATTGATGCCATCGCGCCCGGTCCATGGCTGGTCTGAGATTTTCTGTCAGAACTAGTCTACCCAACGTTGCGGGAGTTGACCGTCGGCAGCTCCGTGGGTTTGGGGGCATCGGGGTGCTCACTCTCGCGGCGGGGGTTTGCTTGTTCCTGCCGGGCGGCCGTGAACTTGACCGGACCGACAGGTTGCTCAAGCTAGGCCGGGGCCTTGGCGAAAGCGACGGCCCGGGCCAATCTCTCCAGGCTTAGGCCGCGTCCCAGGGCCGCCATCGTGTCGAAGAGCGGTGGGCTGGCCAACCGTCCGGTGATGGCGGCCCGCATCGGCTGGAAGACGAGCTTCGGGGAGAGACCCAGCCGCTCGGCGAGAGCCCGCCCGACCGCCTCCAAGGGCTCCGGCGTCCAGTCGGCCACCTCGCCGAAGGTGGCGGTCGCCTGCTCCAACGTGTTCCCCACGTCCGGGGCCTGCAGCGCCTTGGCCGCCGGCTCGTCAGGGGTCACTTCGCGGCGGAAGAAGAAATCCGTCGCCGGCACGATCTGGGCCAGGGTCTCGATACGCTCCTGCTCCAGGCCGACAATCCAGGCCACGCGGCCGAAGTCCGACGGGACCATGCCCGGTGGGGCCGAACCGGCCCCCGCGGCCCCGGGACCTTGCTCCAGTCCACCCGCTACCAGCCCCGCGCGAACCAGGAACGGCAGGCAGCGCCGGGCCAACTCATCCCGCTCGAGGCGGCGGATGTAGTTGGCGTTCATCCAGGAGAGCTTGTCCGGGTCGAAAACCGAAGGGGCCTTGGTCACCCGGTCGAGCGAGAACTCGGCGACGATCTCCGGCAAGGTCAAAAACTCGCGGCCGTCCGGCGGGGTCCAGCCGAGGAGGGCCATGAAGTTGACGATGACCTCGGGCATGAAGCCCTCGTCGCGGTACAGCCCCACGTAGGCGTTCCCGGCCCGCTTGGCCATCTTCTCCCGGCTCGGCAGCAGGATGTGGCCCACATGGCCGAACTGGGGCAGGGGCTCGCCCAGGGCCTGGTAGATGAGGATTTGGACCGGCGTGTTGGAGATATGCCCCTCGCCGCGGATGACGTGAGATATGCGCATGGTGATGTCGTCGACGACCACCGCGAAGTTGTAGAGGGGCATCCCGTTCGGCCGGACGATGATGAAGTCGCTGATGGCGTCGGCCGGGTAGTCGATGCGCCCGCGGACGAGGTCGTCGATGACCACGACTTGGCCCGCGGGCACGGCGAAGCGCAGCGACGGCGGGCGCCCCAGAGACTCCAGCTTGCGGCGGCCCGCCTCGTCGAGCCCGCGGCAGCGCCCACTGTACTTGTAGGCCTGGCCGGCCTTCTGGGCCGCCGCGCGTTCGGCGTCGAGTTCCTCGGGCGTGCAGAAACACGGATAGACGTGACCCGAGTCCGTGAGGCGCCGGGCGTACTCCGCGTAGAGCGGCAACCGCTCGGACTGGCGGTACGGGCCGTACGGCCCCCCCACGTCGGCGCCCTCGTCCCAGTCGAGGCCGAGCCAGCGCATCTCGTCATAGATGAGCTGCTCGTACTTGGCGTCCGACCTCTCGCGGTCGGTGTCCTCGAAGCGGAGGATGAACTTCCCCCCCGCCTTCCTGGCGAAGAGCCAGTTGAAGAGGGCCGTATGCATGTTTCCGATGTGGATGGGGCCGGTGGGGCTCGGGGCCATGCGGACCCGGACGTCGCTGGGCAGGTCTCGTCACCCGTTCTTGTCTTAGTCTGGTTAGGATTGCCGCCTCGGCCAGAGCTACTACGCCTGGCGGCTAGTCCCTGCCGCCCCCGCGGGGAGCGGCGAAGGGTTCGGCTTGCGCCACCTGGGGCCCGGACGGCTGGACGGTCCTCGGGGCCAGCAGGCGCGAAAGCCACATGACCGCGGCGCTCAGGACGGCGACGCCGCCGATGATGCCGAAGGTGACCGAGGCTCCGAGTCTCTGGGCCAGCGTGCCGGAGATGAAGGCGCCGAAGGGGGTCGTGCCTCCAAAGACCAGGGAGTGGATGCTCATCACCCTGCCCCGGAGTTCGTCAGGGACGTTCCATTGGATGATCGTGTTCGAACTGGCGGAGAACGTGGCCATCGCCGCTCCGCAGACGAAGAGCGCCAGCCCGGAGAGTCCCCAGCCCTTCACGAAGAACAGGGCTATCTCTCCCAACCCCAGGCAGACGGCCCCGGCCAGGATGGCCCTGGTCTGGAGGCCTCGACCGCCGAAGGTGGCCAGCCCGACCGAGCCCAGGAGCGCGCCCGCTCCCATACACGACATGAGGAGCCCGTACTGGCTCGAGTCTCCGTGGAGGACATTCCGAGCCAGGGTGGGAACGAGGACCTGGAAGTTGAGGGCGAA
>CALMHV010000266.1 GCA_937863905.1 uncultured Bacillota bacterium | reverse complement strand
AGCGGGTGGGCCTGGCTGTAACCGAAGACGGTGAAGACGACGGAGAGCACCGCCGGCGCCAGAGCCATGGCCGTCTTCTGCAGGACCCCCTGGATGCCGATGTACATGGCCGAGCGGCGCTTGCCGGTGAGTTCGTACTCGTAGTCGATGGTGTCGGCCAGGATAGCGCGCGGCAGGGCCATCGACGGGGCGAACGCAACACCCGACAGGGCAACGATGAACATCGTCTGCTGCAGCGGCGTGAACGGGATGTCGAGCCGCCCGATGAAGAACAGCGAGGTCAGGATCAGGCCCCCCGCAAAGAGCGAGGCCCGATAGACGCGGGCCTTCCCGTACTTGGCGGCCAGCTTCATCGACAGCGGGAACGAGGCCAGGGCCACGGCCAGGCTCCCCCCCATGAGCAGGCCCATCTGGCTCTCGGTCCCGCCGACAATTACGGTGATGATGTAGGGCATCGCCCCGACCAGGACGTTCTGGGCCAGGAGCGTGAAGACCGTGCTGATTTCGAAGAGCATGAAGGGCCGGTTCCGGATGGTCGCCGCGACGGCCTCGCGGAAGGTGAAGTCGATGTCCTCCGCCTGCCCCCGGGGCTTCTCGCGAATGGCGAGCACCGGCCCGTAGAGGAAGGGTAGGGCGAGGAGCCCCAGAACCCAACCTGTGGCCCGGAAGCCGAACCGCTCCACGAGGAATCCGGAGGCCACGCCGACGAACGCCGTGGCCACAACCGAGAAGATGGCGGCCAGCACCGAGAGCGAGACCCGCTCCCCCCCGTGCCCGGTAATCTCGGGCAGCAGGGCCTCGTGCGGGCAGTAGTAGAGAGTGTAGCAGAAGTAGAAGAGGCCGATGATCAGCGCGGCGTAGACGCCATTGAACGCGGAGGCCGTGTGGGTCGGCGGCGACCAGAGGGCGATGAAGGCCACGGCCATCGGGAAGGCGCTCCTGGCCATGAAGGGGATGCGCCTCCCCCGCGGGTCGTGGGAGCGGTCGGACCAGTAGCCGACCACGGGGTTGAGGACCGCGTCGATGATGCGCCCGAAGACCAGGGCCGCCGCCACCCAAGTGATGGGAGCCAGGGCTTGGCCGTGACCGGGGGGCGGGGCATAGTAGTACAGGGCCCAGGTGACGATGGCCGTGTCGGCGATGTAGCCGCCGACGATGCCGCCCGAGTAGAGGAGGCGCTGCAGGAGGCTGAGCTGGGGCGCCGGTGCGTGCAAGCCGGGGAGCGCCGGGGCCAGCGACTCCATCAGCGGCTCCGCCACCGTATGGTCAAGGCTCGACAGGCTGTCTCGCACGGGCGGACACCTCGGTCCCTCGTTCGAGAATAGCTATGCGGACACCACGTGGGTTTCGCCTGGAGGGTCGCCGAGAGCCAGGGCACCCGGAGACCCTAAGGAGGACGGACGCGGCATGAACCAGCAGCACCTGCTAGAAGGCTTGAACAGCGTCGGCCCGAGCGCGGAGCGCCTCTTCGCTCTCCTGCCCGCCGACAAGCTCGAATGGCGGCCGCGCGAGAACATGCGCACCCTGATGGAGGTGGCCAACCACCTGGCCCAGGTACCGGCCATCGACCTCTTCATCCTGGAAGGCGCCTCGCAGGAGGCCGTCCAGGAGAGGGAGCGGGAGTTGCGACGGGTGGCGCCGGCCGAACTGACCGCGGTCTGGCGAGGCGGCGTCGGGGCCGTGTCCGCGTTCTACGGCGGCCTGAGCGACACCGAGTTCATGACCGGCGAGGGGAAGGCCTTCTACGGGCATGTGGCCCCGCTCTGGTCGTGGCTCCTGGACATCATCACCCACACCTACCACCACCGGGCCCAGCTCTTCACCTACCTCAAGCAACTCGGCCTGCCGGTGGACATGATGACGCTGTACGGGTGAGCGGCGGCCGGGGCTTACCTCCCAACTCCTGCCCAAGAGCCGATAAACGCAACAACGAGCCACCCGACCAATATGGCGGTGATGGCTCTGACCTCTAGCGGGCCAACA
>CALMHV010000265.1 GCA_937863905.1 uncultured Bacillota bacterium | reverse complement strand
CCAGGGACCCGGCGCGCTCGACAAGGGGCCTGTCGAAGACCGTCGAACAGCAGGTCAGAGTCGAACGGCGGAGTTGGGCATAGTTGACCTGGGGAGACAGCGACATGGTCCGCGAACACCCGACGACAATCGAGACCACCGGGGAGCCTGCCGGCGAGCCGACCCCTCGGTCGCCGGCCGCTCGCCTCGCCGGGCTCTTTCTCCTCACCCGCCCGAAGCAGTGGATCAAGAACGGGCTCGTGGGAGCGGCGGCCGTTTTCGGTGGACAGGTCACCGATCCCGCCGTGCTGGTCAAGGTCGGCCTGGGGTTCGCCGCCTTCTGCGCCCTCTCCGGGGCGGTCTACGCCTTCAACGACATCAGCGACCGGGTGGAGGACCGCTTCCACCCCATGAAGCGTAACCGGCCTCTGGCCTCCGGGCTCGTCCCGGTCGCCTGGGCCTGGGCCCTGGGGGCCGGGCTGGCCGTCGCCGGCCTGGCCATCCTCCTCGCCGCTGACCGGGCCGCCGCCTGGCTCGGCGTGGCCTATCTGGCCCTGAACCTCCTGTACAGCGTCTGGTCCAAGCACCAGGTCATCCTGGACGTGATGACCGTAGCGGGCGGGTTCCTCCTCCGGGTCATGGCCGGCGGCGCCCTCGCCGGCGTGCGTCTCTCACCGTGGCTCTTGGCCTGCACCCTCCTCCTGGCGCTCACCCTCTCTCTGGGCAAGCGTCGCGGCGAGTTGTTGGCGCTGGAGGGCAACGCCGCCAGCCACCGTCCGGTCATGGAGAAGTACACGGACCGCTTCCTTGATCAGATGATCGCGGTCATCGGATCGGTGACCCTAACCTGCTACGTCCTGTACACGCTCCTCTCCGAGAGCGGGCAGCGCAGCCCCTACCTCTTCGCCAGCAGCCTCCCGGTCGTCTACGGTCTCTTGCGCTACTTCTACCTCGTCTATCGCCACCGGGGCGGCGAGTCCCCGGAGTCGCTGCTCGTGAACGACCGACCGCTACTCGCGACCGTCGTGGTCTGGCTGGCCGTGGTTGGGGCGACGCTCTACCTATAGGCCCGGCAGACAGGAACCACGAAAGCTGCGGGGCTGATTGGAGGCTTCCCGTGCCCAGGACTTCCGAAGTGGTCGTTCTCCGGACCCGGCCGGAGACGGTGGTGGCCGACTACGGTCGCCTCCTGGCGTCGGCCGGGTTCTTCGAAGGTCCGGACAGCGTCCCGGCCGGATCCGAACTCCTCATCAAGCTGAACCTCTCCTGGACCCGCTACTTTCCGGCCTGCTCAACCGCCCCGTGGCAGCTCGACGGGGTGCTGTCGGCCCTCCTCGCCCGCGGTTTCGACCCGGCCCGCCTTCTCCCGGTGGAGAACAAGACCGTGGTCACCGATCCCGAGAAGGGCGCCCGGCTGAACGGCTGGGACGGTGTCCTGGCCAGGCACGGCGTGGCCTTCCGCCCGCTGACCCAGGAAAAGTGGGTGACCTTCCGACCCAAGGCCAAGCTCCTGATTCTCGACCGCATCTTCCCCGAGGGCTTCCAGATCCCCGAACTCTTCATCGGCCGCCCGGTCCTGCACCTGCCCACCCTCAAGACCCACGGGCACTCCGTCACGACCGGGGCCATCAAGAACGCCTTCGGCGGCCTCCTCCGGGAGGTCCGCCACTACTGCCACGCCCACATCCACGAGACCCTGGTGGACCTCATGCTCCTGCAGCGGGAGATCCACCCAGGCCTCTGGGCGGCCATGGACGGCACGGTCGCCGGGAACGGGGCCGGTCCCCGCACGATGGTCCCGGTGGTCAAGAACCTCATCCTGGCGAGCGCCGACTCCGTGGCCATCGACGCCGTCGCCGCCAGGCTCATGGGCTTCGACCCGCTCGCCATCCCCTACCTTCGTCTGTGTCACGAG
>CALMHV010000264.1 GCA_937863905.1 uncultured Bacillota bacterium | reverse complement strand
CGGCGTCAAGCGCTCCGTGCCCCTGTTCCACGGGGGCATACCCCGGCAGGGGACGGGCCGAACCCAGCAAGGCGTCCCGGACGCCGGGGGCCGTGACCGGGAACCCCGCCTCGGTGGCGGCTTGCCAGAGCAGGGCGGCCGCTCCGACCACATGCGGCACGGCGAGGCTCGTTCCCTCCGACTGCGCATACCCAGGAGGCTCAAGCCAAAAGGACGCGGCCGAGATGGCCAGGCCTGGCGCAACCAGGTCGGGGGTTGGCGCTCCCCCGGGGCGGGGCCCCACCGAACTGAAAGGCCACACCGTCTCCCCGGGCACCTCGTACCCGTAGTAGGACCGCCACATCGCCTCACTGACGCCGGCCCCGACGGAGAGCAAGTTCGGCCCGCCCCCGGGGCCCCGGGCCGTGCCAAGACCCGGACCGTCGTTCCCGGCGGCCACGATGACCAGGGCGCCGTACTGCTCGGCTATCCGCGCTATGTCGGCCGCTTCCTCGGAGAGGTCGTCCTCTCCGGAGAGGTTGGCCACGCTCAGGGCGATGATCTTCGCCCCGCGTTGGGCGGCGTAGGTGACCGCCCGGATTATGTCAACCCAGCGTCCGTCCCCCGACGAGCCCAGGGCTTTGATGGCGAGAACCTGGGCCCCGGGCGCGAGGCCATCGGGACCGCCCCGGTAGGAACCGTAACCGGAGGCGATGGCCGCGACGTTGGTGCCGTGCCCGTTCCCGTCGAACCCCAGGGTCACCTGATTGCCGTCCGAACGGAGGTCGGTGACGACAAAGGAACACCGCTCGTTCTGGCCCGCCGAATGCGCGCCGAACCACGAGACAAGACCGGTGTCGCGGTACAGGCGCAGGGCCGCCTCATCCTGGAGGTCCAGGTCGCGGTCGGTGTCGACATAAGCCGTGTCGTACACTCCGGCCAGGCGGCGGTCGGTCAAGACGACGAGGAAGGCATCGGTATCCGAACCGTTGCGGTCGAGGTCCTGGCCCAAGGGACTGCCGGAGTCGAGGTCCTGCTCGTTCAGGAACCCCGAGTGGAAGAACCCGCTCCGGGAAACCAGCCCGCCCACCTGGACAGGCCCCAGATCGGTGTTGATGACCCCCTTGAGGGGCGCGGAAAGGCGCGTGGTCGCGACGTCCCCCTCGCCGCTGAAGTCCTGCCAGTCGACCACCTTGCGTTCGAGCGAACTGGTCATGGTCAGGTCCGGGTGGGTGACGTCCACGCCGGTGTCGATGATGGCGATGAGGACACCGCTCCCGTCCGCGCCGGTCGAAGTGGCCAGAGCCGTGGCTCCGACGACCTGGGAGTTGAGAGCCATGGCCTGGATGGGCGTGAGGAGCGAGGACGCGGTAGCCCCCGGGTCCTCGACCTCGGCCAAGGTCGCTCCGCCCCCGGAACCGGCTGGGCCGACCCGGTCGGCGCCCTCGGAGGCCCCGGGCGAGGCGCTGAGGGCGCGGACCGCGCCGGTGGCCGAGTCGAGCAGGAAGTAGACCTCCAGGCCCGCCGGCAGGGCGGTCGCGGCGACCTCCCGTCCGTCGCGGAAGATGGGGGCCCAACTGAGGATGGTCAGCGTCCGGGCCGGGGAGGCTCCTGCCCCGGACGCGCCGGCGAGGGGGCGGACGGTCAGCGACTCGCCCCCCGGCCCAACGGAAACAAGGGTGCCCACGCCGTCCCAGAGAAGGGCCTGGACATAGGACACGCCCCCGGTGGCGTCGAGGATGACCGAGACCTCGTCCAGCGGCTGGACGTCGCCCCGCCCCGCCAGCGCTCCGTCACGGTAGATGATGGCCTCGGGAGGGACTCTCAGGAAGACGGTCGGACCCGGACCGGCGGGCGCGAGGCGGTCGAGGTCGGCGAAAACCAGCGTGCCGCTCGCGTCCAGGGTCGTCTCGGAAGCTCCGGCCGGCCAGAGGTCCACGGCCATGACGTCTCCGGTCGACGAGAGGCCACGGACGACGCCGGCGACGTCGAAGAGCTGCCCGCCGGAGCGGACGGCCCGGAACACCAGACAGGCGGTTTCGGCCCGGGTCGTGCCGCTCCCGGGGCGGAAGGTCCCGTCCGGGTACCCACGGATGATGCCGCGCTCGAAAGCCACTCGGATGTAGCCGGCGGCCCAGCCCGGGACGTCCCCGCGGTCCGGGAACGGCAATCCTCCCGGTCCGGGAAGGCCCGGTTCGAGCTTGAGCACCCGGACCAGCAGCGCGGAAATCTCCGCCCGGGTTATGGGGCGGTCCGGGTGGAACGTGCCGTCGGGGTACCCTCGCACCAGGTCATTCTCGGCCCCGGCGTTCACGAACCCCGCCAGATCGGAGGGAACCACATCGCTGAAGGGCGGAGCCACCTCCGCCAGGTCGGCGGCCTCGGCGCCGTAGCCCAGGGCCCTGACGAGAATGGTCACGAACTCGCCGCGCGTCATGCGGTCATCCGGACGGAAGGCGGGAGACAGCCCCTCCTCGCCAGGAACGGCCGGCAGAGCCCCTTGGGCCCAGAGGGCCTCCACCTCCGGTCGGGCCCAATGCCCGGCCAGGTCGGAAAAGGGAATGGCCCCGGCGGCCGCCCCTCCCACCTGGGCCGGGACAAACGGAACGAGACTACCGACAACCAGCAGGGCAGTCAGAAGGCGCCCGAACCTTCGCGGAATCGGGTTGCGCTTAGGACTCCTTGTCGGGGCAAGTCGCTGGGTCAAGACCCGGCTTCCTCCAGATCGGCTCCGGAGCACCTGAC
>CALMHV010000263.1 GCA_937863905.1 uncultured Bacillota bacterium | reverse complement strand
TGTCGGAAGCGGACATCGGCCGAGCGGTCCGGGCGGCCCTGCGGGCGACGGCCGAAGCGGTGCGTGGTGGCTAGAAGGCTAAAAGAGTGACGGCAACCAGACCTGTAAGCCGGATCCTGTCTTGGACAATCATTTGTCTGGGACGGCGGTTACCCGCCGCCTCAAGCAGCCAACCCGAGGGGTAGGCGGGCCGCCTCATCCCCCTCCTATTTGGCCTTGCTCCGGGTGGGGTTTGCCTGGCCGGACGGTCACCCGCCCGCCGGTGGTCTCTTACACCACCTTTTCACCCTTACCGGCCGGACCAATCGGATCTTACCTCTGACCCTCCCAGGCGTTGGCCTGGGGTCGGGTCGCGCTAGTGATGGTGGTCCGACCGGCGGTATGTCTCTGTGGCACTTTCCTTCAGGTCACCCTGACTGGGCGTTACCCAGCACCTTGCCCTGTGGAGTCCGGACTTTCCTCGTGCGCGGCCTTGCGGCCATCGCGCCCGCGATTGTCCGGTCTGGTTGCCGCCAAACTATACGGTTGTCAATGCTGCCGTTCGCGTGCCGTTCGCGTTGGCGTCGCGTTGCTGTCGCGTTGACTTCGCGTTGCCGTCGCGAGCGGCGCGGCTTCGACCCATTATACCGTTCTTGTCAAGCCGCGAAACACGCTCTAGGCCAACGACCGCTTGAACATGCGCGAGGCCAGAAAGCCGAAGGCGAAGGCCACGATGATCAAGACGACGACGCCCTGGATGAGTTCGCGCCCGTTCCAGCCGGTCAGAAAGAGCGTCCGGATCGGGTTGATGGCGTAGCTGAGCGGGTTTACCTTCGCCACCTTCTGCAGCCAGTCGGGCATGAACGCCAGCGGCATCATCGCGTTCGACGTGAACATGAGCGGCATCGTGAAGAAGTTCATCACGGCCATCAGCGCTTCGTGCGACGTTATCATCGCGCCGAACGCGAGCGACATGCCGCCGAAAACCAGGCTGAGCAGGCAGGCCAGCACGATGACCATCACAAACCCGAGCACGCCGGTCTTGAAGCTCACCCCCATCAGCAGGGCGATGACAAAGATGATGCACACCTGTATCGCGGTCTGCAGGGCGATGGCCAGCATCTTGCCGCTGACCACGGCCGACCGGGAAATCGGGGCCGCCATCAGCTTGTTGAGAAAGCCCAGCCGCCGGTCCCAGACGATGGACATCCCGCCGAAGATACCGCCGAAAAGCGTCACCATGGTCACCACGCCCGGCGCCATGTAGTCGAGGTAGTTGTTGGCCGGGAAGCCCGGGAGATCCGCCAACCTGGTGAAGAGGTTGCCCATCAGGACCAGCCAGATGAAGGGCTGGACCAGAATCATGATGATGCGAACCTTCTGGCCCGTGAAATGCTTCCATTCCCGCCAGGCCACCCACCAGGTGTCCGCGAGGAAGGTTTTCTTCATGCCCGAGCCCTCCTTAGGCCCATCCTCTGGCGCTGGAAGTCCCCGCCGCCTTCGTCCTGACGAAGGGCTCGGCCAGTGTAGTGTAGGAACACGTCGTCCAGAGTCGGGCGCTTCATCTCCAGCGACTGGACGGTGAGCCCCTTCTCAGTAACGGAGGCGAGAACCCGGGGCGCCGTCACCTCACCGCCGGCGACGACCAGCAGCCACCGCCCGTCCGCGGTCGGGCTGACCTTGTTCACGCCGGGAAGACCCCGCAGGAACGCGGCGAACTCCTCGGCCTGGGGAGTGGCCTCGTCGGCCGGGCGACCCTCCACCACGAGCAGCAGCAGGTCACCGCCGATGCTCGTCTTGAGCTCGGCCGGTGTCCCGATGGCCACGATCTCGCCGTGGTCGATGATGCCGATGCGGTCGCAGAGCTGGTCGGCCTCATCCATGTAGTGCGTGGTCATGAAGACGGTGACGCCGTCGCGGTCCCGCAGCCCCCGGATGTACTCCCAGATGCGCCGGCGGGTCTGGATGTCCAGGCCGAGCGTCGGCTCGTCCAGGAACAGCACCGACGGCCGGTGGATGAGGCCCTCGGCGATGTCCAGACGCTTGCGCATCCCCCCGGAATAGGTCGAGACCAGGCTCTCGGCGCGGTCCGTGAGGTCGACCATCTCGAGGACCTCCTGGGTCCGCTTGGCGATGGTCTCCCGGTCGAGATGGTAGAAGCGACCCTGGAGCGAAAGGTTCTGGCGCCCCGTGAGGGTTTCATCGACCGCGATGTCCTGAGAGACGTACCCGATGCGCACGCGCACGTCGTCGGGCTTGGCGGCGGCGTCCAGCCCGCAGACCATCGCTCGGCCGGAGGTCGGCCGGAGCAGGGTGATGAGCATGAGGATGGTCGTCGTCTTGCCGGCGCCGTTGGGCCCCAGGAACCCGAAGATCTCTCCCTTCTTGACGTCGAAAGAGACCTTGTCGACGGCCTTCACGCCGCCGCGGTAGACCTTTACGAGATCCTTCACTTGGATGATGGCTTCTTCGTTCACTGCTTCCCCTCCATATCGGTTTTCTCCGCCGGACCCTCGTTGGGGATGGCGGCCCTAAAACCCTCGAGCCCCCGCAAAAGCGCCTGGGCGTCATCCTCCGCCATCAGCGAGAAGAGTCGTCGCAGTCGCTCTTCCTGGGCGGCGGTCGCCTCCGCCACGAGTTGTCGGCCCTTCTCGGTCGGCGTCACCTCGACGACGCGGCGGTCGGTAGCGCTGCGAACGCGCACCACCAGACCCGCTTCGTGGAGGCGGTCGACAATCCCCGTCACGGTCGGCGGGGTCAGGCGCAGATGCCGGGCCAGGCCGCCCGCGGT
>CALMHV010000262.1 GCA_937863905.1 uncultured Bacillota bacterium | reverse complement strand
GCCGCCCCGTAGGCCCCCGGCAACGCCGCCCCGTAGGCCCCCGGCAACGCCGCCCGGAAGAGGTCGAGGTTGAGTTCCCCCAGGATGTCGTAGCGGTCGATGACCTTCCTCCGGGCCGCCAGGTCGATCGGCCCCAGGAGGGTCACGGTTTCGTCTTCCGAGGCGGCCCGGACCACGAAGCCGCTCTCATCGGGAACCATTTCGCAGGGGGCCACGATGGCGCTCCGCCCGGCGTACCGGCGCTGGTTCCACTCGCCCACCAGACAGGCCTCGATCCCCAGGGTCTGGTTCTGCTGGGTCTCCTGCCAGAGCCCGGAGACCTGGCGAGCCTCGGACCACGGGGCCGGCAGGGCCAAGGGAGCGATGATGAGGTCGGCGCCGTCCAGGGCCAGGATGCGGCAGACTTCAGGGATCCAGGCGTCCAGGCCGACGGCGAGACCGACGACCACCCCGCCCAGGGCGTCCAGTCGGAAGACCCGCAGGTCGTCACTGGCCGCCCAGCCGGCCGCCTTCTCCTCGCGGGTCGTGTGGGTCTGCGCCTGCTCGCCCAAGAGGCGGCCATCCGGTGAGAAGAGCCAGGCCACGTGGCCGGTCCCGGCGACGAGGTGGCAGCCGGCTTCCCGGGCCAGAGCGGAGGCCCGCTCGAGCGGGTCGTCGGTCTCCCCGGACCCCGGGGCCGACAGGGCGAACGCCGGCAGAACGACGAGGCCCGCGCCGGCCCGGGCCGCGCGCCGCACGGCCTCTCCGGCATCGCTCCCGGGAGAGAGTTGGCACACGGCGGCCAGGAAGCTAGCCACGGCGGACCACCACTCCCCTTCTTTCCCGTTTCCTGAGCTCTACCAGCCGCTCGACCTTGGCCAGGAGCAAGAGGATGTCGAAAGGTTTCCTGATGGTGTCGGCCGCCCCGGCTTCAAGGGCCTGTTCGAAGTACTCCGGCGCGTCGTGGGCGGTCATGAAGATACACCTGATGTCCGGCAGGTGTTCCCGCAGCTTGCGGATGAGATTGATGCCGCCACCCCCGGCGATGTGATAGTCGACGATGGCGACGGCCGGCTCGACCTCGGCGGCCAGGGTGAAGCCGTCGTTGGCGTCCGCAGCCGCCACGGCCTGGTACAGGTTCTTGCGGAACAGCACGAGCAGGAGTTCCCGGATGCCGGCTTCGTCGTCGACCACCAGGATTCTCTCCCGGGGGCCCGTCCGAGGCGCTTCATTCATTGGACCATCCTCCTCCGCGGCCACGCGCGCTCCTAGTTTCCGCCCCACACGGCCTGCGCCAACCGGCTCCGCGCGTCGGCCAGACCGGCGGGCCGGAAGCCTTCGCGCTCCAGCCACTCCGGGCGCCCCGAACCGTCGCCGCCGGCGCCACCGGTCGCCCCGCTTGCCGGCACGGGCAACTGGAAGACCCAGGACTGGCCCGCCCCCTCCGGCAAGGACACCCGGGCCACCAGCCGCAGGGAACGGGCCTCCGGGGCGACGTCCACGAGGATGGTGATGGCCCCGCCGACCGCCGCATGGACGCGACCGTCCAACTCCAGGGTGAAGTCCCCGACCGCTCCGCCGGATTGGTCCCTGACCTGGAACGTCAGCCGGTTGCGCCCGGTGAAGACGAGGCCCGGCGCCAGGGTGAGTTGGAGAGGTCCGCCCCCCCGGCGGACCGTCAGCGCAAGAAGGCTGACGGTGGAATTCGGGTCCGCGGTGCGGTCGGCCACTCGAAGGGCGCCGCGATGCAGGCCCGCCGGCGACGGCACGGACACCGTGACCGGCAGCGACCCGGCTTCACCCGAGCTGAAAGCCCGAACCAGCCCGTCTGGGCCGACCTGACCTCCGGCCGCCAGCCACTCGGCCTGGAGCGTGAACGAGGCCGTCCCGGCCCCGTCCGGTCCAGCCTCGACGTAGACGACATAGTCCCCGGCGGGCGGGTTGGCTATCTCGATAACCTCATCAGAAATCCCGGCCGCGGCCGACGCGGCGTACTGTCGCCACGTCGAACCGTCACGGCGGTAAAGGTAGAGGTCAAGGTCTATCTCGGTGGCCGGAACGCCGCCACCGTCCACGCGGCGCAGGACCAGGCGCAGGAGCCCGGTCGTGCCCTCCAACCGGGGCAGGGCCCGGGTGAGGGTTCCGCCCGGGGCCAAAGCGCCCTCCTCGGGCCGCGAAGCCGCCCAGGGGCCGCCCAAGGCCTGGCCCCAGAGGCCGTACCCCTGGACCAGCCCGTCGAACCCTGACTGCACGTTGGTCCAGGCCAGGCTGGCCGAGAGCTTCGCCGGCAGGCGGCCCGTTCCCGTCCCGCCCGACCCGGAGGCACCCTGAGACGGCGGCCAGCCCGCCCCCCAGACCTGCAGCCGCCCGAGGCCGAGCCCCCCGTTTCCATCGAGGGCCCGCCAAGCCCGCGTGATGACGGCCGCCATCGACGTCACCAGCGGCGCGTTGGCCGTCTCCCGAGCGAAGACCGTGGCCTCCCAGGCGGTCCCGGGCAGGTCATAGACCAGGCCCTGGAGCGCCGCCTCGAACCAGTATTCCGACCGGGCGAGGTCGAAGGCGGACAGAGCCGCGGAACTGTAGACGACCGCTTCCCAGACGCCGGGGGCGGGCTCCAGTATCCGTCCGGCGATGTAGCCCGAGACATCCTCGGCGCCCTCGCCGACGTAGTCGGTGCTCGCCGCGAGACGGCCGTCCGGACCGTAGAGATAGGCCTTCACCCGACCATCGAAGATGCGGCCCCCTGTTCCGGCCGGGACACCGACCGAATACTCCAGCCCGACAACGCCGGGAGGCACGCGGAAGTAGTGGCGGGCCAAACGGGCTGGGCCGAGGGCGCCCTGGTCGGTGAAGCCCCAGTGAGACGCGGCGTCCATCTCCGCGGGCACGACCACGGTGACCGGCAGGTCGAGCCACGGCCCGGACGCGGCCTGCCCGGTGACCCGCCCCGAGTAGAGCCCTTCTTCCCGGCCGGGGTTCACGGTCACGCCCACCTGGCGCGACAGTTCCGCCGGCAGGGCCAAGCGGTTCTTCTCGGCGACCAGCCACGGGGAGTCCGAGACAAGATCCAGCCAGAGCGA
>CALMHV010000261.1 GCA_937863905.1 uncultured Bacillota bacterium | reverse complement strand
GGCAGGGGCGGGCAAGCGCGTAGGAGGGAGCGTTTGTTGCCGATACGTAGAGGTCAAGCTGATGAGGCCCTCGGCCCGCCCCTAGGGCCGCAGCAGGTTACTCAGGATGAAGAACACGTTGGCCGGTCGCTCGGCCAGACGCCGGGTGAAGTACGGGTACCACTGCTTCCCGAACGGCACGTAGACCCGGACCGGGTGCCCCTCCGAGGCCAGTTGTCTTTGGAGCTGAGGCCGGATGCCGTACAGCATCTGGAACTCGTAGCGGTCCGCCGAGATCCCCTTGTCCCGGATGACCCCCCGGGCCCAGTTGACTATCCTCTCGTCATGCGTGGCCAGGCAGGTCTTGCTCCCGAGTTCGAGGTTCAGGAGGACGACTCTCTTGAAGTTCTCGTCCACATCCGCCTTGCGCGGGAAGGCCACGTCGGGTTTCTCCAGGTAGGCGCCCTTGCAGACGCGCAGGTTCGGCCGGAGGTCGGCCAGGTCCCGGACGTCCTTCTCCGTCCGGTAGAGGTAGGACTGGACGACCAAGCCCACGTTCCCGAGTTCGGCGCGGAGGCGGCGGAAGATGTCGATGGTGGCGTCGGTCCGCGGCGAGTCCTCCATGTCGATGCGGACGAAGCTGCCGAGCCCGGCCGCCTGGCGGACGATGGCCCGCACGTTCTCGTGGCAGAAACCCGGATCGATGTCCAGCCCCATCTGGGTCAGCTTCAGCGAGACGTTGGCGTCCACGCCTGAGGCGGCCACTTGCCCCAGAAGGTCGAGGTAGACGTCGCGGGCGGCCTCGGCCATCGCGCGGTCGCTCACGCTCTCGCCCAGGTAGTCCAGGGTAGCGATGATGCCCCGGGAGTTGAGCGTCCGGACCTGCCCGACGGCCTGGTCCCAGTCCTCTCCGGCCACGAACCGGCCGGCCCCGAGCCTCAGACCGTAGCGCGTCACGAAACGGGTGACCGGGCGGCTGCCCGCCACGGTCAGGATGGCCTTGCGCATGAAGGACAAGAGTCGGCACCACCAGGGTTAGTTGTCCAGGCCCAAACCGCCGTTAGGTTCTCCGGCCCCTCGGGTACTCCTGGCAAGCGAGGAGCGGTTGAGCCGGTCCCAGGCCGCAACATGCGGGCCCGAGCCGGGAAACCTATGACCCGAAGTCAGAGAAGCAGGGACAGGGAGGCGGGGAAAGGTGTCTGAGCCGAAAACCGTCGCGCTGCCACGCCTGGGCCCGACGCCGCTGGACTACGAGACCCTCCGGGACACGGTGGACGAGTGGCTCTCCCGGCACACGGGGTCCCGTCACCAGGTCTTCCGGTCCATCCTCTTCCTGGTGCCGGACGTCTTCACGCTGGCCCTGCGGCTCGCCCAAGACTCCAGAGTCCCGTTCCTGAGCCGCCTCAAGCTCTGGGGGCTGGCCGTCTACATCCTCTCGCCCTGGGATCTCAACCTCGACTTCCTCTTCCCCCTCGGTCCCCTCGACGACCTGGCCCTGTCGGTCCTGGTCCTCGAGTCGGTCCTCCGCGACACGCCGGAGTATCTTCTCCAGGAACACTGGCCGGGAAGCGGAGAGACCCTTGACCAACTCCGGGGACTGACTTCCACCTTCCGGGCCGTCAGGACCTCGCGGGGTCGGGCCAAGCGGCGGGACCGCTAGCCGGTGATGTCGACAGGGGCCTCTTCGGGGATGGTGTCGTAGAGCCAGCGGGCGTCAGCCATCGACAGCCGGACGCAGCCGTGCGACGCCGGCTGGCCGAGTTTGGCCGCCTCCTCGGGGATGATCTCCCCGTTGCGGTTGGTCGGGACGCTGTGGAAGAGGTAGATGCCCCAGTCGCGGAACGACACCCACCACTTGCCGCCCTGCTGGTACTTCTCGGAGAAGAAGAATTCGCCCCGGTTCTGGATGAAGAAGCGGCCGGTCGGCGTGGGCTTCGCGGCTGTGCCGGCGGAGCAGACCATCGCTCTGATCTCCCGGCCGTCAAGGTAGACGAGGACGACCTGCCGGTCCAGGAGGACGCGGATGTAGTAGCCCTCCTGGGCGTCGGCCGGGACGGCCGGGTCC
>CALMHV010000260.1 GCA_937863905.1 uncultured Bacillota bacterium | reverse complement strand
GGCGGCGTGGTCGTCCTGGGTACCGGAGGCGGGTCGGCGGCCGCGGCCCACGTGGTCGCCGCGCTGGCTCGCGAGCGGGCAAAGGTTCCTTTCTCCGTCCACCAGGGATACCAACCGCCGGCTCACGTCTGCGGTCCCGACTCCACCGACCTGATCGTGGCCATCAGCCATTCCGGCACGACCGAGGAGACGCTCGCCGCCTACGGGAAGCTGCCGCCGACCGCGAAGAGCCGGACCATCGTCATCAGCGGCGGCGGCCCGCTCGTGGAGGCCGCCCGGGCGGAGAGCCTGCCGCTGGTGTCGCTGCCGACCGGCCTGCAGGCCCGGGCGGTCTTTCCCGGCATCGTCGCCGCCCTCATCGGCCTGCTCGACGGGGCCGGGCTCACCAGCGAAAGTTTCGAAAATGAACTCGATGAGGCGTGCTCACTGGCCGGTGAACTCGCCGGTCTCTGGGGGCCTCCCCCGGACGGAGCCTTCCCCCAACCCAGCCAAGCGGCCCCGTCCCCCACGCCCTTGGGCTTGGCCCGTCTCATCGCCGACCGTCTGCTTCTCATCTACGGCGGGGCGGGCGCCACCGACGGCATCGCCCGCCGCTGGAAGAACCAGCTCGCCGAGAACGGGAAGACCCTGGCCCACTGGTACACGGTGCCCGAAGCCCACCACGACGAGGTCGTCGGCTGGGACGCCCCGGCCGCCGTCCGCGAACACCTTTACGGCTGCCTCCTACGCGACCCGGTAGCCGAGTCGGACAGGATGAGAAAGCGCCTGGACGCCACGGCTCGGCTCCTCGCCGGGCGGGTCGGGGGCGTGACCGAGGTGGCGGCCAGGGGACGGTCGGCCCTGGCCAGGGCCGTGTCGCTTTGCCTGTACGGAGACTACCTCTCCTGCTACGTCGCCCTGCTGCGGGGCATCGATCCCACGCCTGTCCCCATCATCGTCAGCCTCAAAGAGGAGATGGCCCGTGACTCGTAGCGGGGCGGGGGCCGGGCGGCCGGAAGCCGCCGCGGCCTCGCTGCCCGGGCGCCGGCCGAGCGTCGCTGTCGGTCTCGACCTCGGCGGCACGACCCTGAGCGGCCTGCTCGTCCGGGACGACGGCCGCGTCCTGGCCCGGCGGCGGCGGGCGACGCCGACGGCCGAAGGCTCGGAGGCCGTCCTGGCCACGATGCGGGAGATGGCGACGGAGCTGTTCGCGGAGGCGCCGGCGCCGCTCCAGATCGCCGGGCTCGGGCTCGGCATCCCGGGCCCCATCGACACCGACCGCGGCCTCTGCCTCTTCTCGCCGAACCTCGGCTGGCGGAACCTCGAGGTGGCCTCATCCTTCCGTCAGGCTTTCGACCTCCCCGTCCTCCTGGACAACGACGTCAACGTCGCCACTCTGGGGGAGGCGTGGGTCGGGGCCGGACGCGACTTCCGCACCTTCATCTGCCTGACCCTCGGCACCGGTATCGGTTCCGGCGTCATCCTCGACGGTCGTCTCTGGCGCGGCCCGGGCTGGAGCGCCGGGGAGATCGGTCACATCCCGGTCGTCTCGGGTCCGCCGGCCGCCGAGGCTCCCCTCTGCGGCTGCGGGCACCGCGGCTGTCTGGAGGCGATGGCCTCCGGGACAGCCATCGCCCGCGAGGCCCGGCTGGCTGTCGAGCGCGGGGAGCCGACGGTCCTGGCCGGGAAATCGGGGGCCCGCGGACCCACGGCCCGCGATGTGGCCGAGGCGGCCCGCGCCGGCGACGAGGTCGCCCGGCGCATCATCGAGACCGCCGCCGCCCACCTCGGTTTCGCCATCGCCGCAGCGGTCGGCCTGCTCAACCCTGAGGCCGTCATCGTGGGCGGCGGAGTGGCCGGGGCCTGGGATCTCCTCGCCCCGGTCGTGAAAAAGGTCGTGGCCGAGCGAAGCTTCCCGCCGAACCTGGCCTCCCTGAAGGCCATCCTCCCGGCCAAGCTCGGCCGGGACGCCGGCGCCATCGGAGCGGCCAGCCTGGTCCTGGCGCCGGAGCCGACACTGTGACGAAGACGCGCCTCGTCGTCTACCTCTCCATCTTCATGGCCATGGCCGGTTACGGTATCACCGTGCCGGTCATGCCGTTCATCGCCCGGGAGCTTGGGGCCAGCCCGCTCGGCGTGTCCCTCCTGGTGAGCCTGTTCGCCCTCACCCAGTTCATCTCCGGCCCCTTCTGGGGCAACCTCTCCGACCGCTACGGCCGGAAACGCATCCTGGTCGCCGGTTTGTCGGGGTACGCTCTCTCCTTCTTCCTGGCCGGGATGTCCCGGAGCCTGCCCGCCCTGATCGGGTCGCGCGCCCTGGGCGGTCTGCTCTCGGCGGCCATGTTCCCGTCCTGCCAGGCTCTCATCGCCGACATGACCGCGCCCGCCGACCGCGGCCCGGCCATGGCCGCCATGGGGGCCTGGGTCAACCTGGGGTTCCTCCTCGGACCGGTCATCGGAGGCATCCTCGCCCCGGTGGGCAACGCGGTGGCCATGTCGGCGGCGGGTGGGGTCGTGGTCGTCACGGCCATCCTGGCGGCCACGGGCTTGCGGGAGCCGGGTAAGCCCTACCGCCCGCAGGCCGCGGCCGCCGATGAGCCCACGGCGACCGCCGGAACCGCCCGACCCGCGGCGCCGACCGGGCGCGGCTGGCCAAGCCTCGCCGACGTCGCGCTGGCGGTGCGCAGCCCCATCGCCCCCTACCTCTCGCTGACCTTCGCCATCAGCTTCGGCCAGGGCGCGCTGACGGCGCTCCTGGCCTACTTCGTCATCGACCGCTTCGGCGGGACGGCCCGAGACGCGGCGACCATCTTCACCGCCGTGGGGTTGGCGAGCTTCCTCGCCCAGACCCTGCTGGTGGGGCGGCTCATCCGCCGTTTTGGCGAACACCGTCTGGCCCTGGCCGCGGTTGTCGTGTGCACGGCCGGGTTCGTCTCGCTCGTCCCGGCCACCAGCGTTCCGGCGGCCGTGGCCGCGGCCATGCTCACCGGCCTGGGCTCCAGCATCCTCCGCCCGTGCCTGACCTCCGCCACTTCCCTGCTCACCCCTTTGCCGCAAGGCCTGACGATGGGCCTGCAGTCGTCCCTCGACAGCCTTGGCCGGATGCTCGGTCCGACCATCGGGGGATGGCTCTATGGCTTCGGAGTCACCCTGCCGTTCTGGAGTTCGGCCGCCGTGCTGGCCGGCGT
>CALMHV010000259.1 GCA_937863905.1 uncultured Bacillota bacterium | reverse complement strand
AAGAGCAGCGCCTGACCCAGAAGATGGCCCGCGACTTCGCCCAGAAGGAAGTGGCGCCGCACGCCACCGAGTGGGAAGAGAAGAAGGCCATCCCGCGGGAGGTCTTCCAGCACATGGGCGAGCTTGGCTTCTTCGCCCTGCCCTTCCCCGAGGAGGTTGGCGGCCTGGGCGCCGGGTATGTCGGGTACGCCCTGGCGGTGGAGGAGGTCTCCCGCGCCTCGGCTTCGCTCGGCATCTCCTACGCCGCCCACTGCTCCATTGGGACCTCGCCCATCTTCCTGTTCGGAACGGAGGCTCAGAAAGAGCGCTGGCTCGGCCCGTTGCTCCGGGGCGAGTTCCTCGCCGCCTTCGGTCTGACCGAGCCGAACGCCGGCTCGGACGCCGGCGGGACCGAGACCACAGCCGTCCTCAAAGACGGCGAGTGGCTTCTCAACGGCGCCAAGTGCTTCATCACCAACGCCAACCTGGCCGGCGTGATCGTCGCCACGGCCGTGACCGACAAGGGCCGGGGGTCGCGCGGCATCAGCTCGTTCATCGTCCCGGCCGACGCCCCGGGCTTCTCCGTGGGCCAGGCCTACGGCAAGCTCGGCCTCCGCGCCTCCGACACGGCCGAACTCGTCTTCAGCGATTGTCGCCTGCCCGCCGAGGCCCTGCTGGGCGAGCGGGGGGGAGGCTTCAAGCAGTTCCTCCAGACCCTGGACGGAGGCCGCATCGGCATCGCGGCCCTGTCGGTGGGCATTGCCCAGGCCTGCCTGGACGCGGCGCTGCCCTACGCCAAGACGCGCGTGCAGTTCGGCCAGCCCATCTCCAAGTTCCAGGCCATCCAGTTCAAGCTGGCCGACATGGCCATGGAGACCGAACTGGCCCGCCTCATGACCCACAAGGCCTCCTGGCTCAAGGACAGCCATCTCGCGTTTGGCCGGGAAGCGGCCATGGCCAAGCTCTACGCTTCGGAGACGTGCGTCCGGTCCGCCCTCCAGGCCGTGCAGATTCTCGGCGGCTACGGGTACATGGAAGAATACCTGGTCGAGCGGTACCTGCGCGACGCCAAGTTGATGGAGATTGGCGAGGGCACGTCCGAGATCCAGCGGCTGGTCATCGCCCGCGGTTTGGGCTGCTAGATTGGCGTCCGCGCCCGCCGCGGCCGGGAGCGAACCAAAAGAGCGAGAGGTGAACCCGGATGGGTTATGAGGTCCCGTATTCGACCAAGCAGGTAACCTACCGGCGCACGGGAGAGGGCGAGCTCTTCCAGGACCCGAACGTCGACCGGGCCAGGGACCATTTCCGCGCGAAGTCGAGGGCCATGGTCTCCAAGGTCATGACCGTGGCCGAGGCCGTGAGCCGGTTCGTCGCCGACGGCGAGTACCTCTCGGTCGGCGGCTTCGGCGGGACGCGCATCCCCACGGCCGTCCTCCACGAAATCGTCCGGCAAGGGCGGAAGGGGCTCGGCCTGTCGGGCCACACGGCGACCCATGACTGCCAGATTCTCGCCGCTTCCGGCTGCTTCGACCGCTGCGACGTGGCCTACGTCGTCGGGCTCGAGGCCCGGGGCTTGTCGTCGGCCTCGCGACGATATTTCGAACGCTCCGGCGTGCGGGTCACCGAATGGTCCAACGCCGCCCTGGCCTGGCGGTACAAGGCCGCGGCCATGGGTGTCCCGTTCGTGCCCGCCCGGAGCATGCTGGGCACCGACACCGAGCGGGCGAGCGCCGCGGTGCGCATCGAGTGCCCCTTTACGGGACAAACCCTGCTCGCCCTGCCGGCCCTCTACCCGGACGTGGCCGTCATCCATGTCCATCGGGCCGACGTCTACGGCAACGCCCAGATCGAGGGCATCATGGTCGCCGACTGGGATCTCGCCCGGGCGGCCAAACGGCTCATCCTCACCACGGAGCGGCTCGTGCCCAACGCCGAGATTCGTAGCCACCCCGACCGGACCGCCATCCCGTATTTCCTGGTGGACGCTGTCTGCGAGGTGCCCTACGGCTCCTACCCAGGGTGCATGCCCTACGAGTACTACTCCGACGAGAAGCATCTCCGGGAGTGGCTCGAGGCCGAGGAGGACCCGGAGCGCTACAAGGCTTTCCTCGACCGCTACATCTACGAGGTCAAGGGTTTCTCCGAGTACCTCGAGCGCTGCGGGGGCATCGAACGCCTGCGGCAACTGCGCGACGAGGAGTTCTGCGTGGACCGCGAAGGGAGGAGCGGCCCGTGACCTACAATCGCATGGAACTCATGATCTGCACGGCCGCCCGCTTCCTCGAGGATGGCTCGACCGTCGTCGTCGGGACCGGCGCCCCCTGCGCGGCGGCCATGCTGGCCCAGCGAACGAGCGCCCCGAACCTCATGGTCTTCTTCGAGGCCGGCGGTGTGGGCCCCATCCTGCCGACGATGCCCATCTCGGTCGGCGATTCCCGGACCTTCTACCGCGGCCTCGTGGCTTCGAGCATGGCCGAGATCATGGAGCACTGCCAGAGGGGCTTCGTCGACTACTGCTTCCTTGGCGGGGCCCAGATCGACATGTACGGTAACCTGAACTCGACGATGATCGGCACGGACCTCCAGCACCCGAAGGTGCGCTTCCCCGGGAGCGGCGGGGCGAACGATCTGGCTTCCCTGGCCTGGCGAACGATGATGATCACCGTTCAGGACTCGCGGCGCTTCACGCCGAAGCTCGACTTCATCACCAGCCCGGGGTATCTGACGGGTCCGGGCGCCCGCGAGGCCGTCGGCCTGCCCCCGGGGACCGGGCCCTACAAGGTCATCACCGATTTGGGCGTGATTGGCTTCGACGACGAAACAAAGCGGATGCGCGTTGAGAGTGTGCACCAGGGCGTCACCCGGGAGAAGGTCGTCGAGAGCACCGGGTTCGAACTGCTCTGGGCTCCTGCCGCCTCCGAGACCCCGCCGCCGACCGAGGACGAGTTGCGTGTTCTTCGCCA
>CALMHV010000258.1 GCA_937863905.1 uncultured Bacillota bacterium | reverse complement strand
AGGGCGTTCAGGAACACTGGTGCAGGAGGAAGAACTCCAGGGCCGACCCGGCGTCCTGCCGCCCGGTCTTGATGTCGATGTCCAGGCGGGCCAGGCTGCGCATCATCCGGACGAGTTGCGGGCGGGTGAAGTTCCGGGCCTGGGACAGGTAGTTCCGCACCACCCACGTGGGCAGCTTCAGCCTCTCCTCGATGTCCCTGACGCCGGCGCCGGCCTCCAACATCTCCCGCGTCAAGAAGACCAGGCGCACTTGCCGCACGACCATCGCCATCAGCCTGAGCGGGGGTTCGCCCTGCTCGATGAGGCGCCTCAGCCCGAGTATGGCCGGCAGGGGCCGGCGGCTGCCGAGGTGGTCCACCATGTCGAAGACGGAGGTCTCGGCGCAGGGGGTGGCCACCTCAAGGACATCGCGGGCGACGATGCGAGCGGTCCCCCCGGTGGAGGACGCCCCCACATAGGTGAGGAGCTTCTCGATCTCCCGCGCCAGGATGGTCAAGTCCCAGCCGGAGCGCAGCACCAGAGTCTGGGCCGCGTCGGAATCGATGGACCCGCCGAGTTCAGTCGTCAGCTTGCGCACCCAGGCCTCGGCCGTCCGCGGGGTGGCCTCCAGGCAGCGGATGACCTCCACGCCCGACTTCGCCTGCCCGGCCGCCTTTAGGAGGGCGTTCGTCGCCGGGAGTTCCTGACTGATGACCAGGACGAGGCGAGCGTCGGCCGGGACCTCGGAGAGAAGGGCCCACCAGAGTTTCGCCGCCTCGGTCGGGGAGGCGGCCCGGGGCGGGCTCCCCAGCAGGCCTTCGTCGGGTTCCTCCGCTGGGCCGGAGTCGACATCCTCGTCGGGCTCCTCGTCCCCGGACGCGTCGTCCCCGGACGCGGCGCCGCCGCGCTTCGCTCCTCGCGTGGACAGCAATTCGGCGGGATCGCGCGCCACGACGAGGCGGGTGGGGGCCATCGCCGGCGGCGTCAGCAGAGCGGCGCGAACCGCTCCGGCCGTGGCGGCCTCGCGCTCCAGAAAGTTGAAGTTGAAGGCCTCCCAGGCGGGGTCCACGGAGAGACGCCGCAGGGCCCGCACCAGGCGTCCGTGGTAGTAGGTCTCGGCGCCGTGGATGATGTAGGCCCGGGCCAGAGGCCCAGGGTCGGGTTGTTCAAGTGTGGCTAGAGCCGACTCGGCGTTCTGCAGAAGCGTCCCTCCCGGGAGACCAGGGTTCGGCGCGTCTCCGTCCTGACCTGCCCGGTGGCCGCGGCTCCCGGCTCGCTCGGGTCGCCGGAAAGGTAGCCGGACAGGCGGAGGACCCCGTCGCGCAGGGTGGCGGTGATGGCGCCGTCCGATTGGGTGAGCCGGACCTCGGCGCCGGCAAGTCTGAGGCGGCCCAGAGTGTCCGGCGAAGGATGGCCGAAGGCGTTCCGCCCGACGCTCACCACGGCCGCCTCGGGGTGGGCGACGGCCAGGAACGTCTCGCTGGTGGCAAAGGAACTGCCGTGGTGAGCGACCTTGAGGATGAGGCGGGCCGTCCGCGGCAACCGGGCCGAGAGCCGCGCGATGAGCGGCCCCTCCCCCGTGGTCTCGAGGTCCCCGGGAAAGAGGAAAGCGGTCGCGGCGCTGGTGACCAGGAGGGTCAGGCTGGCGTTGTTCTCCCGCGACGAGGACGTGAGCGGCGGCCCAGGCGGCTCCGGCGGGCCGGCCCCGGTTGCCACCGCCGGCCCCAGCACTTCCAGACGGACCCGCCCGTCGGGCGAGACGAGCCGGAGCCCGGCCGCTGCCTCCCGGATGGGGATGCGGCGGCGGGAGGCGGCCTCCAGAAGCGCCGCCACGGCTGAGCCTGGGCTGCCCGCTGAACCGGGCCCGACCACCACCTCCCCGACGGAGATGCCCGGGTCGGCCAGGAGTTCGGCCAGGCCGCCGGTGTGGTCGTCATGGAGATGGGTGACGAAGACGGCGTCGAGCCGCCCGACGCCGCGATGCCTCAGGAACGGCCCAAGCACCCGGCGCCCCGCTCCCGCGGGGCCGCCATCGATGAGCAGGGATTGCCCACCGGGCAGGCGCACGTAGATGGAGTCACCCTGGCCGACGTCCAGGAAGGTGACCTCCATGGTCCGGTGGCCGGCGACCAGGCCGACCGTCCCGACCGCGAGGGTCCCCACCGACAGGGCCAACCCCGCGGCGACAACGGCGGTAAGCCTCAGGCGAGCCTTCCCGACGGCCGCGCCCCGCACGACCCACGCCACGGCCAGGTAGTAGAGGACGACCAACCCCACCGGCGGCGACCCGGTGATCACGGAGGCCCCGGGAACCCCGGCGAAAAGACGGGCCGTCCCCGTCAGGAGCTTAAGGAGCAGCGAGGTCACGGCGAAGAGCGGTAGGCTGGGGAGGTGGCCAAATCCTCCCGCCAGGTGCGCCGCTCCGGCGGCCAGGCCGACCG
>CALMHV010000257.1 GCA_937863905.1 uncultured Bacillota bacterium | reverse complement strand
CCGGCGCGCCAGTACCGGCCGGCCCGCGTGGCCCGCAGCAGGAAGCGGTACCCCGACTCGGTGGCGCGCGCCTCGGAGACCACGCTCCCCTCGACCACCGCCCAGCGGGCCGGCTGCGGGGCGAGGTCCAGTCTGGCCCAGGCCACGGCGGAGAGCACCGCGCCCGCGAAGAAGGCCGCCCCGAGAACAGCCGGCCACAGGGCCCGGCTCCAGCCGCCGGCGCCCCGGCCGGACTTCCCGGCCCAACAGGTCAGGACCAGGCAGCCCAGGCCAAGAGCCAAAGGCTGCCAGGGCGCCGGACGCAGGAGGTTCCCGCCCGCCACTCCCGAAGCGTAGGCTAGAGTCAGCAGAACAATCGGCCTGCTCGCCACGTCAATGCCCCCCGACCGGTTCACGCGGCGTGTCCGGCGAAAGGTGAACAAACCCAGATGCAGCTCCTCGGACTACTGGCGGCGTTTGTCGTCATCCTCATCCTGGTTGGTCGCCGCCTCAATATCGGCTTGTGTATCCTGGTGGGGACCGGCATCCTGGCGCTGGCCTCCCTGATGCCTCCCCGGGACCTGGCCGTCTCCATCTTCCAGGGTCTCATCCAGAGGGACTCTGTCGAACTGGTCCTGGACATCGTGGTCATCACCGCGCTGGCAGGCGTGCTCAAGCGGTTCGGACTGCTGGACACGATGCTTGTCTCGGTGACCCGACTCCTGGGCGGAGCCCGGCTGGCCGTCATGGCCGTCCCTTCGATCATCGGGGCTCTCCCCGTCCTGGGCGGCGCCATCCTGTCGGCCCCGATGGTCGACCTTCTGGGCGACCGCCTGGCTCTGACCGCGACGCGCAAGGCCTCCGTCAATCTCGTCTTCCGGCACGCCTGGTTCTACATCGCGCCGTTCTCGCCGGCGCTCATCCTGTCGAGCCGGCTGACCGGCGTCCCCCTGGGGCAGTTCATCCTGCGTCTCACGCCGTTCGCGGTGGTCATGCTCCTGGCCGGATACGTGTTCCTCCTGCGGCGGGCCAGAGAGGTCCAAGCGCCCGCTCTGGCCGCGGAGCCAGTGGCCGGCAGCGGGGCGGTGGTCTTCCTCCGGTCGTCGTCGCCCCTGGCGGTTGGCATCGTCCTGTCCATCGGAGTCGGGGGAGTCGCGCTGCCCCTCTACGTGGCCATCGGCGTCGGCCTCGCACTGGCGCTCTTCCTGTCGCGGGGGCACGAGGACTTCCGTCGCGACTGGCTCCGGGTCACGTGGACCAGCATCCAGTGGCCCATCGCCCTGACCGTGGCCAGCGTGATGGTCTTCAGCCGCGTCCTGGAGGATTCCGGGACGGCGCAGGCTCTGGTGGACTACCTGGTGGGCTCCGGCCTGCCCATCTGGATCTTGGCGCTGGCCCTGCCTTTGACCATCGGTTTCCTCACCGGGACGTCGATGGCCAGCGTCGGCATCGGCTTCCCGGTCCTCGTCCCGCTGCTGTCCGCGCATCAACTCCCGATGGCGATCGTCGTCATCTACACGGCCGGTGCTCTCGCCTACTTCGCCTCTCCGCTCCATCTCTGCCAGGTGCTTTCGGTGCAGTACTTCAAAGAGACGGTTCCCCGGCTGTACCGCGAGTACTGGCCGGTGGTCGCCTGTCTGGCGGCGCTCACCGCTCTGTACGTGGTGTTGGCGTTCGGCTAGGCCGGAGGCGCGGCGCCTAGCGTACCGTAACCAGGTCCTTGAGGTCGGCGAGTTTCTTGTCCCCGATGCCCGATACGTTGAGCAGTTCCTCCAGGGCGTTGAACGGCCCGTTCTGGGCGCGGTACTGGATAATGCGGGTCGCCAAAGTCGGGCCGATGCCTGGCAAGCCGTCCAGTTCCTCGAGCGTCGCTGTGTTGAGGTTCACCCTCCCCGACCCGCCCGCGACAGCCGAGCCGCCTCCCCCATCCCAGCCGGCAGCCGCGGCGCTCTGGCCCAGCTTGGCGACTTCGGCCCGGGTCGGGATGTACAGGCGCTCGCCATCGGTCAGCCGCCGGGCCAGGTTGACGGAGTTGGGGTCCGCGGCCGGAGTCGAGCCTCCGGCGGCGCCGACGGCGTCGATGACCCGGCTCTCCGCCGGCAAGACGTAGACACCCGGACGCATCACCGCCCCGGCCACGTGCACGGCGATCGGCGCCGCGGGAGTCTCGGTCGCCCCAGCGTCGACCGGCTCGGTCGTCGCGGCGGAGGCGGCGCCCGCCGCCTCCCCGAACGGGGCGGCACCCTCACCCTGCCAAGCGAGTCTGGCCCCCGGCACCAACCCTCTCATCCAAAGGAGCCCTCCCGCGGCGAGAGCGAGACCCACCAGCAGGAGAACGACGAGCCGTTCCTCGCGGCCGACCCCCGGCAAGACAAACACCCCCAACTTGTGGCGGCGCGAGCCCGGCGAGTCCGGACTCAGGCCGCCCCGGTTGGGGGCGGGTCATTCTCCGGCGGAGGGCTCTCCCCTCCGGCGAATCGCGGCACCCGGTGTCCGGGCCCGCATCACTTCACGACGATGTTCACCAGGCGGTCGGGAACCACGATGACCTTGACGACGTTCTTCCCCTCAAGGAGCGGGCGTACCCGTTCGCTCGACAAGGCGGCCTCGCGCAAGCCGTCCTCTGAGGTCCCCGCCGGCACGAGGATCTTGTCCCGAATCTTCCCGTTGATCTGGATGGCGACCTCGACCTCCTCCGAGCGGACCAGCGCCGGGTCCCAAGCCGGCCACTTCTCCTCGTGCACGCTCCGGTCGTGCCCCAGGACCAGCCAGAGTTCCTCGGTGATGTGCGGGGCGAAGGGGGCCAGGCACAGGACGAGCTTCTCCAGCGCCTCGCGCACCGCCGTCCGGGAGCGTTCGGCGGCGGGCACGGCGTCGGCGTAGTGGTAGAGGTCGTTCACCATCTCCATGGCGGCCGCGATGGCCGTGTTGAACCCGAAGTCACGGTCGATGTCCGTCGTGATCCGTTTGACCAGCACGTGGGCCGAGCGCAGGAGGCCCCGGTTCGGGTCGCCGGACGCCGGGACGCCTGGGCCGCCGGCCGCGGCGCCACCCGCTGGCGCGTCGCCCCGACCGCCCGCCGACGGGGCCAACGCGTGGACGATGCCCCAGACCCGTTTCAGGAAGCGGTAGATGCCCTGGACGCCGGTGGCGGCCCAGTCGAACTCCTTCTCGGGCGGGGCGGCGAAGAGGGTGAAGACCCGGGCCGTGTCCGCCCCGCACTTCAAGGAGATCTCGTCCGGCGAGACAACGTTCCCCTTCGACTTGGACATGGCCCGACCGTTCAGGGTCACCATGCCGTTGGCCAGGAGATTGCTGAAAGGCTCGACGAAGTCGACCAACCCCTCGTCGTGGAGGACCTTGGTGAAAAAGCGCGAGTAGAGGAGGTGCAGCACGGCATGCTCGATGCCGCCGATGTACTGGTCCACGGGCATCCAGTAGTTCACGGCCTGGCGCCCGAAGGGAGCCTTGTCGCTTCCGGCGGCGTCCCGGGCCGAAGTGTACCGGAGGTAGTACCAGGACGAATCGACGAACGTGTCCATGGTGTCGGTCTCGCGCCGGGCGGCGCCGCCGCAGCCGGGACAGGTGGTCGTGACGAACTCTTCCGATCTGGCCAGGGGCGACTTCCCGGGGCTGAAGGCCACGTCGTACGGGAGGGTCACCGGGAGTTGGTCCTCGGGCACCGGCACGACGCCGCACTTATCGCAATAGATGATGGGGATGGGCGCGCCCCAATAGCGCTGGCGCGAGATGAGCCAGTCACGCAAGCGATAGACGGTCGTGGTCTGGCCGAGGCCTCGTTCTTCAAGCCAGGTCGCGACCTTCCCTAGACCCTCCTGGCTCGGGACTCCGTCAAACGGCCCGGAGTTGACCATCACCCCGGGGCCGGTGTAGGCGGCCTCAAGCTCGGCGGCGGCGGCGTCTGGAACGCCCCCGGCCCTGATGACGACCCGGATGGGCAGCTCGAACTTGCGGGCGAACTCGAAGTCACGGTGGTCGTGGGCCGGAACCCCCATCACGGCGCCCGTCCCGTACTCCAGGAGGACGTAGTTGGCCGTCCACACGGGAATCCGCTCGCCCGTCGCGGGGTTGACGCCGTAGAGGCCGGTAAAGAGGCCCTCCTTCTCCTGCTCGCTGCCGGTCCGGTCGATCTCGGACATCGCCCGGGCTCGCTCGACGAACCGCCGCAGTCCCTCCGCGTGGGCGACGCTACCGGCCGCCGCGGCCTTCTCCACGAGCGGGTGCTCGGGGGCGACGACCAGGTAGGTGGCCCCGAAGAGAGTGTCCTGGCGCGTCGTGAAGACCCGGATGCGGTCGGGCCCGTCCGCCAACGGGAAATCCACGTAGGCGCCCCGACTGCGTCCTATCCAGTTCTCCTGCATCACCTTGACCCGGTCGGGCCAGCCGGTGAGGAGCCCAAGATCGTCGATGAGCCGGTCGGCGTAGTCGGTGATGCGGAAGAACCACTGCTCCAGGTCCTTTTTGGTGACCTTCGACTCACAGCGCCAGCACTCGCCCGCCACGACCTGCTCGTTGGCCAGCACCGTCTGGCACCCGGGGCACCAATTGACCGAAGCCTTCCGCTTGTAGGCCAGGCCCCTCCGCCACATCAGGAGGAAGAGCCACTGCGTCCAGCGGTAGTAGTCGGGCAGGCAGGCGGTCACCTCCCGCCGCCAGTCGTAGCTCATGCCGAGGAGGCGCATCTGCTCCTTGTTGCGGGCGATGTTCCGCAGGGTCCAGTCCTGGGGATGGTCTCCCTGCTTGATGGCCGCGTTCTCCGCCGGCAGCCCGAAGGCGTCCCAGCCCATGGGATGGAGGACGTTGAACCCGTTCATGCGGCGGTAGCGGGCGACGGTGTCGCCCAGGGTGTAGACGCGGCAGTGCCCCATGTGGAGCTCCCCGGACGGGTAGGGGAACATGACCAGGCAGTAGAACTTCGGCCTCGCCGGGTCCATCTCGGCCTCGAACGCCCGGTCGGCCTCCCACCGGTCCTGCCACTTCTTCTCGAGAGCCCGGAAATCGTAACGCTTCTCCATCAAAATCGCCTCCCGCGACGCAAAAAGCCTCTCGTCCGTAAGGGACGAGAGGCCTGAGCCTTCCCGCGGTACCACCCTAGTTGACAGAATGCGGCGAAAGAACCTGGTGGAGCCGATGGGGGTCGAACCCACGGCCTCCTGAATGCCATTCAGGCGCTCTCCCAACTGAGCTACGGCCCCACCAAAGGTCGCTAGAGCAAGAGTCCACTCTTCGGCCAGGTAACGGTGGCCTTCCGTCGCCGGCTACCTGACAGCTTCACCGGCGCGCTCCCGGGCGAGTTCAGCCTTTAGGCCTACTACTCCCGGTCATCGCCTTGACCCATTTAGCTTGTGTCAACGAAAACTGAAGGCCCATCAAGCTGGGCCGCTTGCTCATTATACGAGAGGCTTTCCGGGCGAGTCAAGCC
>CALMHV010000256.1 GCA_937863905.1 uncultured Bacillota bacterium | reverse complement strand
CCGGCGGGCGGGGGGCGACCCCTGGCGGCCTCGAGGGGCTCTACCCCATCCTCAAACCTCCTGGGATGACCTCGCACGACGTGGTGGCCGCTGTCCGCCGCCTGACCGGGGAGCGCCACGTGGGCCACGCCGGGACGCTTGACCCAGCGGCATCCGGCGTGCTGCTCGTCCTTGTCGGCCAGACCGCAACCAGGCTCTCGGAGTACCTCCTGGACCTCCCCAAGACCTACCTCGCCGAGGTCCGCTTCGGCGTGGCGACGGACTCGCAGGACTACACCGGGCGCGAGGTCTCGCGCTCGCCCGAGACGTCCCTGAGCCGCCTGGACCGGGAGGCGGTGGTCCGGGCCTTGCCGGGGTTTTCCGGGCGTCTGGAGCAGGTGCCCCCGATGGTCTCCGCCGTCAAGGTGGGAGGGGAGCGCCTCTACCGGCTGGCGCGGGAAGGCCGGACCGTGGAGGTTCCGCCGCGAAGTATCACTATCTACAGTCTTGAACTACTTGAGTTCGCGGGAGCCGCCGCGGCCCGGGAAGCCGGCGAACCACTTCCCGCGGCCCGTCTGCGCGTGACCTGCTCCCGGGGCACCTACATCCGGACCCTGGCCCACGACCTGGGGCGGGCTCTCGGCTTGGACGCTCATCTCGGGTTTCTGGTGCGGGAGGCCGTCGGGCCCTTCCGACTGGAGGGGACCCTGACCCTTGAGGAACTGGCCGGCGCGGCCGCGGCGGGAACCCTGGAACGGGCGATGGTTCCGCCTTCGGAAGCCGTCGGGCATCTTCCAGCCATCCGCCTCGGACCGGCCGACGTCGACCGGGTGCGGCGCGGGGGGATATTGGACTGGGCCGGGGAGGACCCCGGGGGCCTCGTCCGGGTCCTGGCGCCCGACGGGCAGCTCACCGCCATCGCCCTCCTCGACGGAGGTCGCCTGAGGCCGCGCAAGGTCCTGAGGCCCTGGAACGGAGGTCGTGGCCGCTGACTCGCCCAAACGCCGACACGGAAGAGTTCAGCCTCTTCGACCTAGCGAGAGATTCCGGAGAGGTGCGGGTCAGCGGGCTCCCGGCGGGCGGGCCGTCCGGGACGCGGCCGGTCCTGGCCATCGGGGTCTTCGACGGCGTCCACCTCGGCCACCAGAGCCTGCTCAGCGCCGGCCTGGGGCTGGCCAAGCGTCTCGGAGCGCCGCTGTGGGTGCTGACCTTCTGGCCCCATCCGGAGGAGGTTCTCCGGCGCCAGGGTGGCGGGCGGGAGGCTCCCGGCGGGTTCCTGCTCTCGACGCTCCCCGAGAAGGTCAGGCTCATGCGGCTCGCCGGGGCCGAAAGGGTCCTCGTCCTGAGGTTCACGGCCGAGGCCGCGGCGGTGAGCCCCGAGGACTTCTTCCGCCACGTCCTGGCTTCCGGCGTCAGGCCGGGGGCGCTCGTCGTCGGGTTCAACTTCACTTTCGGGCGGGCCGGGCGGGGCAACCCCCGACTCCTCGGCGCCTTGGCCCGGGCCGAGGGCGTGGAGATGCTCGTCCACCCCGCGGTGCGCGTGGCGGGGGAGCCCGTCTCGAGTTCGGCCGTGCGGGACGCCCTGGCCACCGGAGACGTCGAGAAGGCGGCAGGGCTCCTGGGACGGCAGTACAGCCTGGCCGGACCGGTCGAGAAGGGGGCCGGACGAGGCCGGGGGCTTGGTTTTCCGACGGCCAACGTGGCTCTCCCCCCCGGCCAGGCCATCCCGGCGCCCGGGGTCTACTTCTGCTCGGTTGTCCCGTCGGGCGAGGCGGTGGCGCGGCTGCCGGCCGGGGGCGGGCTTCCGGCCATGGCCAACATCGGCCGGGCGCCGACCTTCGCCGAGAGCGACGCGGCGGCCCCCCTCCGCCTGGAGGCGCACGTCCTGGAGGGCCCGCCTCCGGCCTACGGCGACGTCGTCCGGGTCTTCTTCCAGCGCTGGCTCCGGCCGGAGAGGCGGTTTGGCGGGCGGGACGACCTCGTGGCCCAACTCCGGCGGGACCAAGCCGCGGCCAGGGCCTACTTCGGGCTCGCCCCCGGCCGGTCCGGCCCGGCGGAGACGTGATTTCCCCAGGCGCCAGGCATGACGACCCTCACCGGATGGAAGACTCAAGCGGCGGGAGCCTCGCTTGCGCCTGGTCGAACCTGGGTGATAGAATGAGCCGACCCATGAACCTCGGTCTGGACCCGGCGCCCCCTCCGGCGCAGGGTTCGGGTCGTAGGGGAGGACACGTATCCCTGGAGGTGGCATGCTGTGTTAAAGAAGGACCAAAAGCAGCAGATCATCCACGACTACAAACTCCACGAGTCCGACACCGGCTCCCCCGAAGTGCAGGTCGCCATCCTCACCACGCGCATCAATGAACTCACCGAGCATCTCCGCTCCCACAAGAAGGACCATCATTCGCGCCGGGGGCTGCTGAAGATGGTCGGCCAGCGGCGCCGTCTCCTCAACTACCTCCGGGACAACGACATCAGTCGCTACCGGGCGGTCGTGGAAAGACTAGGTCTCAGGCGGTAGGCGAGACGCCCCGCCGATCGAAGGAGGACATCATACTGGCAGACAGGTTTGAGATCAGGTACGGTGACCGCCCCCTCGTCATCGAGGTCGGCAAGGTCGCCAAGCAGGCAGGCGGCAGCGCTCTGGTCCGGTATGGAGACACCGTGGTCTTGGCCACGGCGACCGTCTCCGCCGAAATCCGTCAGAATATCGACTTCTTCCCCCTCCTGGTTGACTGGGAGGAACGGCAGTACTCCGTCGGCCGCATCCCGGGCAGCTTCTTCCGGCGCGAGGGCCGTCCGAGCGAGCGCGCCACGCTTTGCGCGCGCCTCACCGACCGGACGCTCCGCCCCCGGTTCCCGAAGGGCTTCCGTAACGACGTCCAGGTCGTGGTCATGGTCCTCTCGGTTGACCTGGACTGCGCGCCCGAGTTCGCGGGCATTCTGGGCGCCTCAGCGGCTCTCAGCGTCTCCAACGTCCCGTTCGACGGCCCCATCGCCGCCGTCATCGTCGGTCGGGTGAGCGGCGAATTCGTCCTCAACCCCACCTTGGAGCAGAGTCAGGCCAGCGATATCAGGGTCATTGTCTCGGCTAGCCGCGACGCGGTCCTGATGGTCGAGGCCGAGGCCAAGCAGGTCTCCGAGGCCGACCTCGTCGAGGCCATCTTCTTCGGCTTCGACGCCTGCCAGGACCTCATCAAGCTCCAGGACCGCATCACCAAGGCCGTCTCCAGGCCCAAGGTGGAGCACACG
Source organism: uncultured Bacillota bacterium (assembly GCA_937863905.1). Taxonomy (GTDB): domain Bacteria; phylum Bacillota; class Sulfobacillia; order UBA995; family UBA9673; genus CALMHV01. Next base: position 2,185 of record CALMHV010000256.1, on the reverse strand, counting down.
ATCTATAAGGCTCCGGACGCGCTCGTCCAAGCCGTCCGCGCGGCCGCGACGGACAAGATTCGCGCCGTGCTGGGGACTCCGGACAAGATGACCCGCGAGAACGCTCTCGACGGCGTCGAGAAGGAAGTCAAGGAGGCCCTCGCCGCCAACTGGCCGGACAACCTCAGCGACATCCGCGACACCTTCAAGTCGAGTGTTCGTGACGAAGTCCGCAAGATGATCGTGGAACAGGGACGCCGCCCCGACGGGCGGAAGCCCGGCGAGGTCCGTCCCATCACCTGCGAGGTCGGCCTGCTGCCGCGGACGCATGGCTCGGGCCTTTTCACCCGCGGCCAGACGCAGGTCCTGACCGTCGCTACCCTGGGAACGATCGGAGACACCCAGACCATTGACAGCCCGGGGTCGGAGCAAGAGAAGAAGTACATGCACCACTACAACTTCCCGGCCTTCAGCGTCGGCGAGGTCCGGCCCCTCCGCGGTCCGGGCCGCCGCGACATCGGGCACGGCGCGCTCGCCGAGCGTGCGATGCTCACCATTCTCCCCGACGAGGCCGACTTCCCGTACACTATCCGGACCGTCTCCGAGGTGCTTGAGTCCAACGGCTCAACCTCGATGGGCAGCGTCTGCGCCAGCACCCTGGCCCTCATGGACGCCGGTGTCCCCATCAAGTCGCCGGTGAGCGGCGTGGCCATGGGCCTCATCAAGGAAGGCGACCGTTGCGTGGTCCTCACCGACATCCAAGGGGTCGAGGACTTCTACGGCGACATGGACTTCAAGGTCGCCGGGACGCGCGAAGGCGTGACGGCCATCCAGATGGACATCAAGGCGAGCGGCCTCGACCGGGCCATCGTCACGCAAGCCCTGGACCAGGCGAGAGAGGGTCGTCTCCACATCCTCGGCAAGATGCTCGAGACCATCCCGAGTCCGAGACCGGAGATGTCGCCCTTCGCGCCGCGTATCGTCATCCTGACCATCCATCCGGACAAGATCCGCGAAGTCATTGGTCCGGGAGGCAAGATCATCAACAAGATCATCGCCGAGACCGGTACCAAGATCGACATCGAGAACGATGGTCGTATCTTCGTGGCCGGAGTGAACCAGGAAGGCACGGCGAGGGCCATCCAGATGATCATGGACATCACCCGCGAGGTCGAGGTCGGCAAGACCTACAAGGGCCGCGTGACCCGGGTGACCCCGTTCGGGGCCTTCGTCGAAGTTCTGCCCGGCAAGGAAGGCCTGGTCCACATCTCCAGGCTGGCCGAGGAGCGCGTCGAGCAGACGGAAGACGTCTGCAACGTCGGCGACGAGATCATGGTCAAGTGCACGGAGATCGACAACCTCGGCCGGGTGAACCTTTCGCGGCGTGAGGCCCTGCGCGACGAGCGCCGAGCCCGTGGCGAAGACGTTCCGGACGAGCCTGACCCGCCGGCCAGGCCACCGCGTCGTGGTGGCGGCGGTTTCGGCGGCGGCGGCGGCGGTCGGGGCGACCGTGGCGACCGTGGCGGTCGGGGCGGCGGTGGCGGGTTCGGCGGTGACCGTGGCCGCGGCCCGTCCCGGAGCGGCCCCAGTGGTGGCGGCAGCGCCGGTGGTGGCGGTAGCGCCAGTGGTGGCGGTGGCGCCAGTGGTGGCGGCGGCCCGAGTGGCGGTGGCGCCAGGGGCGGCCGGGACGAAGGCGGGCGCCCACCGCGCGAGCCGAGGCGATAGAGGCATGGGCCGCGAGGCTCGCGCCTTAGGGATTGGCATGGACGCCGGGGGCGGTACGCCGCCCCCGGTTCCTCGTTTGGGGATGCACGTCTCCATCGCCGGCGGCCTGGAGAAGATGGCCGAGCGCGCTCGCGCCTTCGGGTGCGAGTCCGTGCAGGTCTTCTCGAGGAGCCCCCGGGGAGGCCCGGCCCGCGTCCTGGCGCCCGGCGAGGTCGCCGGCTGCCGGAGGATCCTGGAGGAGGCCGGCGTCCGGCCTCTGGTCGTCCACGTCCCGTACTTCATCAACCTGTGCGCGGCGGATGAGGGGCTGCGGGCCTACGCGGTGGAGAGTCTGGCCGGGGAGTTCGCGCGGGCCGCGCGGTTAGGCGCGGCCTACGTCGTGACCCATCTCGGCCGGCCGGGCGAAGGTGTCGCGGCGCCGGACGGTCTGGCTCTGGCCGCCGCCTCGGTGGCCGAGGCCTTTCGCCAAGCGGGGGACGCG
>CALMHV010000255.1 GCA_937863905.1 uncultured Bacillota bacterium | reverse complement strand
TCGGGTCGCGAGATTGGCTGGCGCCTGGAGGAACTGGCCGAACTGCTGGTCATGGTCGACCGGGCCAGCGGAGGGCGGACAGGGATTTGCCTGGACACCTGTCACGCTCACGCCGCGGGGTACGACCTCGGCGGTCCGGAAGGCGTGGCCGCCTTCGCCCGGCGGGCGAGGGAGCTGTTCGGGGCCGGCCAGGTCCGGGTCGTCCACGCCAACGACGCTCTGGAGCCGGCCGGTTCCCACCTCGACCGCCACGCCGCCATCGGCGCCGGGACCATCGGCGAGGCGGGCTTCTCGGCCCTCCTGGCCGAACCCCTTTTTCGGGACAGCCCGTTCCTCCTGGAGACGCCCGGCTCGGACGAGGAACGGGCCTTGGATCTGGTCAGGCTGCGGCGCATCCGGGCGGGCGAGCCGCTCGGGGCGGCGTAGCGAGAGGAGAGAGACCTTGCCGACGACCCAAGACGGCTACTGCCGCGAGACCCTCCCCGGGGGGCTCCGCGTGGTTCTTGAGAGCATCCCCTACGTGCGCTCCGTCTCCATCGGCGTCTGGGTGGGGGTCGGCTCGCGGCGGGAGCCGGCCGAGGCGGCCGGCATCTCCCACCTCGTGGAACACCTTCTCTTCAAGGGCACGGCCCGCCGCACGGCGCGCCAGATCGCCGAAGAGATGGACTCCATCGGCGGCCTTCTGAACGGGTACACCTCCAAGGAGTACTCCTGCTACTACGTCAAGGTTCTCGACGAGCACCTCGAGAAGGCGGCGGACCTCCTCTCCGACCTGGTGACCGGGCCCCGTTTCGACCCCGCCGACCTGGAGAAAGAGAAGGGCATCATCCTTGAGGAGATTGCCATGTACGAGGACACCCCAGACGAGCTGGTCGGCGACCTTCTGGCCGAGGCCATCTGGGGTGACGACCCGCTCGGCCGGCCGGTACTGGGCCAGGAAGGGACGGTGTCCGCCCTCGACCTGGGGCGGGTGATCTCGTACCACCAGGCGGGCTACCGCCAGGGCGAGACGGTCGTGGCCATCGCGGGGAACGTGACTGAGGACGCGGGGTTGGAACTGGCCTGCCGGTACTTCGGGAGCATGGCCCCGGACGGGGGCGGCGGCACCCAGCCGGCGCCCGTCTTCCGGCCCGGGTGGCGGGCCAAGGTGAAACCCATCGAGCAGACGCACGTCACCGTGGGTTTCCCGGGCGTGGCCATGGGCGACCCCACGATCTTCGACTTCCACCTGCTCGCCGGGATCCTGGGCGGCGGGTCGAGTTCCCGTCTCTTTCAGACCATCCGCGAGGAGCGTGGCCTGGCCTACTCGGTCTTCGCCTACGCCTCACCCTTCGCCGACACGGGAGTCCTGGGGGTCTACGCCGGGGTCAGCCCGGACAAGGTCCTCGAGGTGCTGACCCTGGCCGCCTCGGAGATAGACGACCTGTGCCGGAAGGGGCCCGGGGCGGAGGAACTCCAGCGGGCGAAGGACCAGGTCAAAGCGTCGCTCCTCCTCGGGCTCGAGAACACCTCGACCCGGATGAGCCGGCTCGGCCGCTCCCTGCTCCTCCTGGGGCGCATCCTGACCCCGGACGAGGTGGCCCGGCGCATCGACGCCGTGACCGCCGAGGGCCTGAGGGAACTGGCCGGCCGCTACCTTCGGCCGGCCCAGGCGGCTCTGGCCGCCGTCGGACCGGAGGGGCTCCCGGAGGAAGCGGCCATGCGCGAGGCTTTGGCGAGGGGGACGGACC
>CALMHV010000254.1 GCA_937863905.1 uncultured Bacillota bacterium | reverse complement strand
TTGGATGAAGCTCCTGCCCCTGGCCCTGGGCAATCAGCTCCTCAGGAAGGTGATGGTCGACGGCCTCAGGGTCTGGCAGTTGCCGGCCGACGATGTGCTCTTGGCGGTCGGGGTAGGCGCCGCCTACCTTCTCGTTGGTCTTGCTTTCTTCAGCTACTGCCTCAAGGTGGCCCGGGACCGGGGGATGTTGGGTCACTACTAAGGAGGGACACGGATGACCGGACTACCGGAAGGGCCCGTTCTGAGCGTCAAAGGCCTTGTCAAGATCTTCCCGCGCCGCAAGAAGGCCGCTGTCCGGGCGGTCCAAGGGGTGAATCTCGAACTCCAGCCCGGCGAGATCGTCGGCCTGCTCGGCCCGAACGGCGCCGGGAAGACGACCATCATCAAGTGCGCTCTCGGTCTGGTCCGGCCCACCGCCGGCGACATCTCGATCTGCGGCCACAACGTGGGCACCCATCACGGCCAGGCCATCCAGCACGCCAGCGCCGTGCTCGAAGGGGCTCGGAACATCTACTGGCGCATGACGGCCAGGGAGAACGTGCGGTTCTTCTCCGGCCTCCACGGCCTCGACCACCGGGTCCACCGCGACTACTGGGAGAGCCTCCTCGAGCGTTTCGGCCTGGCTGACCGGGCCAACGAGCCGCTCGTGAACCTCTCCACCGGGATGAAGCAGAAGGTCGCCGTGGTCTGCGCCCTGGCCAAGCGGACCGAACTCGTCTTCTTGGACGAACCCACGCTGGGCCTGGACGTCGAGACCTCGCACGAACTCCGGGGCATCCTGCGCGAAATCGCGGCCGAGGGGCACCGGGCCATCGTCCTTTCCAGCCACGACATGGACGTCATCCAGGACGTCTGCCGGAGGGTCGTCATCCTGAAGGAGGGCCAGGTCGTCGCTGACGACACGGTGGAGAATCTTCTCGCCCTGTTCCGGACCCGCGCCTACCGCATCGTGCTCTCGGACGGCCTGAGCGCCGAGCTGGCCGGGCGACTCGCGGCCGTGGCGCCGAACCATAGCATCGAGCGTCTGGGCAACCAGACGCAACTCACCTTCACCCTGCCGTCGGCGGCAGGGCTCTACGCCGTCATCGACATCGTCCGTCAGGGCGGGGCCGTCCTCGAGACGATAACGCAGAAGGAGCCCGACCTGGAGGAAGCCTTCCTCCGGGTCATCAAGGGTGGTGACGCGGCGTGAACCGTTGGGTGGTCTTCCGCGCGGTCGTCGGCAAGACGCTGGTCGAGATGAAGCGGTACCTCTTCAACAGTATCTCTGGACTGGTCACGATGTACATCGTCTTCCTGCTGCTCTTCTTCGGCGCCCGTTCGCTGAACCTGCCTTTCAGCACGGGGAGCGGCCTGGAGGGCCTTGTCGTCGGGTATCTGGTCTGGATGATGTCCATCATCGCCTATCAGGACTTGGCCTACACTATCGCCAACGAGGCCGAGGTCGGGACCCTGGAGCAGCTCTTCCTGTCGCCGACCGGCTTTGCCTGGGTGGGCGGCTCGCAGATGATCGGCTCGTTCCTAACCAACCTTGGGATGTCCAGCCTTGTCCTCCTCTCCATGATGTTGACCAGCGGACAGTGGCTTCATCTGGACGTCCTGAGCCTGCTGCCCCTCATCCCGATCACCCTGGCCGCGGCCTATGGTCTCGGCTTCATCCTGGCTGGTCTGGCCGTGGTCTTCAAGCGCATCCAGGCGCTCTTCCAGATCCTCACCTTCGGCCTGGTGGC
>CALMHV010000253.1 GCA_937863905.1 uncultured Bacillota bacterium | reverse complement strand
TTGCCGCTCGACGCCGGCCAGGCCAAGAACATCGGAGAAGGCACTTACCTGCTTCTCACTTACGGCCCGCAACCGGAGGGCGCCGCGGCGGAGATTCTCGACGTGGCTCGCGTGACCCCCGGGGGACAGGCCATCACGGTGACGGCGAAGTACACACCGGCCCCGAGCGGCACGGCCGGGTCCGGCCCGGCGCGCCCGTACGACCTGGTGCTCGTGAGCTTCGCCACGACCGACGTGACCTGGGTCCTGGACGGAAACCCGAACGGGCGCGTGATGCAGGTCCTCGATCCGCTGCAGCCCATCGTGGCCGCGTCGCGCTGGATTAAGCTCTTCACGCCGGCGCCCGGCGCCACGGTGAGTTCCCCGTTTACCATGTCCGGCCTGGCTTCGGTGTTCGAGGGCACGGTGAACTTCCGCGTCCTGGACGCCAGCGGGCAGGAGATCGTCCCGATCGGCTGGTCCACGGGGGCCATGGGCGACTGGGGCCTCTTCACCAAGGACATCGAGTACGTCCTGCCGGCGGGGCTGGTCGACCCGGCGTCGGGCTGGGCCGAGGCCACCCTCGAAGTCTTCTGGATCTCCGCCGAGGACGGAGCCTACGGCGGCGTCATCGTTATCCCGCTACGGCTGCTGCCGCCGGGCAGCTAGCCGGGGGGAAGAAGGAAGCTCAGACCGCTGACGGAGAGCTTGCGGGCAATCGGCCGGGGAGACTGGAACGACCAGGGCTCCCCGGCCGTCGCGTCTTCCGCGGCCAGGGCGAGCGCCCGGGTGAGGGCCTGCTCGAGCGTTGACAGGAACCCCGGTTCGAGCGGGGTGCGCTCGTGGGCGGGGAAGATAAGGCGAACCGGGCCGGCGGCCAGCCGGCGGATGGACGCGAGGGCCAGGAGCGGGTCGACGGCCGGGCCGGCGCCCTCGTCGCCGAACAACCAGAGGGTTCCCTCGTAGGCGGCGTCGCCCGTGAACAGGAGGCCGCCGGCCTCGTCCAGGAGACAGACGCCGTCGGGCGAGTGGCCCGGCGTGTGGAGGACCCGCAGGCGGCGTCCGCCGAGGTCCAGGCTGTCGCCCTCGTCGACCGTCGCGGTCGGCGACGACGGCCCTACCCGATGGGGAACCGGGGTCGCCCGGAGCCCGAGGGCGGCCAGGGCCTGGCCGATGTCGGGAAGAGCGACCTCTTCCCGGAGGAAGGGCGCCCCCGCCGGGTGGACGCGGACGTCCGCGAACAGGGGATTGCCGCCGATGTGGTCCCAGTGGGAATGGCTGTTGATGACGGTGACCGGGAGGGGTGTGAGTCGCCTCACGGCGGCGGCGATGTCGCCGATACCCAGGCCCGAGTCGAAGAGGATGGCCCGTTCCTCACCGGTGATGAGGTAGGAGTTGACCGTTCCGGTCTCGTAGGCCGGATTGAGGGCCCGGAGGTCCTCGGAGAGCACGGACACGCCGCCGCGCCCGCCGGCGCCACCGGTTTCAATTTCACGAATCGTGAACCAGGGTATGGCGCCACCGCCTCCTCGGCCAAGTCTAGGCCTGGCGGCGCGGTCCAGTCAAGCTGGGGCGGCTGGCGCGGCTCCGCTCTCTCTCGCCGGCGCCCTACTTCCAGATGGCGATACCCGCGAAGGCGCAACCCACTTTCCCGACCCTGTGCTCAGCGCTGGCGACGAGGATCTCCAGGACCGGCAGGCCGCGGCGGGCGAGGGCCTCGCGGACCATGGCCTCGACCTCCCGCTCGACCTGCCGCCGGCTGGCCAGACCCTTGTGCTCCATGATGACCCCGTACGTCGTCCCGGTGATGCCGGCGGCAACCGCGGCCGCGATGACCTGGCCGGGACGGTCGGAGGTGATGTACCCGTAGGCGACGGGAAGGAGGGACCCCGCAGGAACGTCCTCCCGGAGCCGGTCGCTCGGCCTGGCCCCCGGCGGCATGATGCTCGACATCTTTACGATGTTGTAGTTGCCGACCCTGGCGGCCAGGAGCGCACCGTCGAAGGCCGTGAGTTCGGTCTCCCCCTCGGCGTCACCCGCCAGCAGCGCGTACTTGTCCGGAAAAGGGAACAACGGCCCAAGCCCCCTGTCTTCTGACTGTCGTTCGTGGCGCCCCCCGGGGCCGTATCCATACTAGGCGGCAGCGCCCTCGGCGGTTACAGCGCGGGCCGGCGGCGGGGCGCCCGCCGCCGCGCCCCCAGGCTTGGCAAGTAGACAGGCCGTGCGGGCATATAAGGCAGGAAGAGGGGGGGTGGGCCGGATGCCCGAGGTGCTTTACGCCATCGGATTGGCCTCCTTTCTGGCCGTCGGAGCTTTCGTCGTCTTCGTGCGCCGTCAGGGGGATTGCGACGCGGTCCTGGAGTCTGCCCGAGCGCATGACTTCACGTTGATGCGCGATGGCGATTCCGCTGTCGCCAGTTGCCTTGTGCCTCTGACCAACCGGGGCCGGCAGGACGGGATGGTCATCGAACTCCTGTGCGAGGCCTGCCACCCGGGTCATGTCGCGGGCCGGCCCAAGATCGTCCCGTTCGCCCATGTTTCTGGTTCGGGCGTGGCCGAAGACGAGGACGAGGGGTGGTACTGGAAGGCGCTCCTCCTGCACCGCGGTGAGTCGGTGGCCCTACGGCTGGGCGCCAGGATCACTTTCCGGAAGCGCTCGCCGGAGGAGGACCTCGATGCGCTTCTTGGGCGCCTGCCAGGGCTCATGCTCCGGGTGCACTGCAAGACCATCGGCAGGAGGTCCATCACGTGGCGCCTATCCGAGCTCGCCTTCCCCTGGGACGAGATGGTCCGGAGGACGTCCGAGGCGGCGTAGAGCCAGGAGGGGCCATCCCCGTCCGCACGCACGTCCTCACGCCCCGGGACGACCTCGCCGACGTGGTCAGGCGCTACGCCGGCCCTTTCCTCGGCCCGGACACGGTGGTGGCTATCAGCGAGTCGGCCGTGGCCATCGTCCAGAGGCGGTATCTCAACCCCGACGACATCGTCCCGGGCCTTTGGGCCAGGGTGGTCGCCCGCTTCGTGGACCGGACGGGTAGCCTGTCCTCGCCGTACGCCCTTCAGGCGGTGATGAGTGAGGAAGGGACGGCCCGGGTGACGCTGGCGTTCCTGGCCGGGTTCTTCTCCAGGCTCTTCCTGCGCCGTAGGGGCGATTTCTACCGCTTGGCCGGTCCCCAGGCCGCGCTGGTGGACGACGTGACCGGCACTCTCCCGCCCTTCGACAAATACATCGTGCTTGGCCCCACCCGGTCTCAGGAGGAGGTGGACCGGATCCGCCGGGCCACGGGCGCCGAGACCGCCATCGTCGACGTGAACGACCTCGGGGGCGTCCACATTCTGGCGGCCACGGACCGCGTGGACACCAGGGCGCTGACGGAGGCGCTTCGCTCGAACCCGGCCGGCAACGCCGACGAGCAGACCCCTATCGTCGTGGTGCGGGGAGCGACCCTGTGAACCGCGGCCCGTACGCCTTCGTCCGTGGGGCCACCCTGTTGGCGGCGGCCAGTCTTTTCAGCCGGCTCCTGGGCGGGCTGGCCCGCATCCCCCTGACCCGCCTGCTCGGCGGGGAGGGGATGGGCCTGTTCCAGATGTCCTACGTCCTCTACGGGCTGGCCATCACTTTCTCCGTCTCCGGACTCACCGTGGCTACCTCGCGTCTGGTCGCCGAGGCTCTGGCCCATGAGCGCCCCCGGGAAGCGTGGGGCGTCCTGGGCCGGGCGCTGCTTCTCGGGCTCCTGAGCGGGCTCGCCTTCTGGGTCATCCTCGACCGGGGCGCGGTCTTCCTGGCCGGCAAGGTCCTGGGTGACGAGCGGGCCGCCGCCGCCCTCCGGGCCGTGGCCCCGGCGGTCGTGCCGGTCTCGCTCATCTCGGCCCTCAAGGGCTACTTCCAGGGGCACCAGGACATGGCCCCGACTTCCAGCTCCCAGGTCGTGGAACAGGTCGTGCGGGTGGCGGCCATGCTCCTGGTCGTCTGGGCCCTGCAGGGCGGCGAGGTGGGGGCCGTCGTCGGGGGGGTGGCCTACGGGAATCTGGTGGGCGCCGGGGGGGCTTTAGTGTTCCTGGTCTTGATGCTGGACCGGCGGAGGGGTCGGGAGCCGGGCGCCAGAGGGGGGCGGCGCCTGGACCGGGTCCGCCCCCCGGGTCCGTCCCGTCTCGTGCTCCCGCCCCGGCCGTCGGCGACGACCGGCCGCATCCTGGGTCTGGCCTTGCCGGTGACGATGGGCGCCGTCGTGATGCCCCTCATGGACGCCATGCAGACCTTCCTCATCCCAGGCCGCCTTCAGGCCGCTGGGTTCGATCCCCGTCAGGCCACCTACCTCTATGGGCAACTCCACGGGATGGCCTTCCCGCTCGCCGGATTGCCGGCCATCGCCGCCTCGGCCATGGCCGCGGCCCTCGTGCCGGCCATCGCCGACGCGCTCGAGCGCGGGGCCGCCGCTCAGGTCCAGAGTCGCATCAGCACGGCGCTGCGCCTGACCGTCCTCCTGAGCTTGCCGGCGACCATTGGGCTGTTGGTCCTGGCGGCGCCTTTGAACCAGATGCTGTTCGGCATCCCGGAGGCGGGGGTCCCGCTCCTGTACGTCTCGGCCGCCTGCCTGCTCATCGCGGTGCAGCAGACGACGGCCGGCGTGCTCCAGGGGCTCGGGCTGGTGAGCGTGCCGGTCTACGGCCTGGCCGCGGGCCTGGCGGCCAACACGGCCGTCACCTACTACCTGACGGCCATCCCGGCTCTGGGGATAAACGGGGCGGCGCTGGGCATCGTGGCGGGCTTCGGCGTCGCGGCGGCGGTCAACCTGGTCATGGTCGTCCGGAGGACCGGGCTCCGGCTGGACGCGACGAGCCTGTTGGTCCGGCCGGCCGTGGCCACGGGGGTGATGGCCCTGGTCGCCATCCTGGCTCACGGCTGGCTCACAGCGGCCGGCCTGGGCTGTGCCGTCGCCACGTGCTCGACCGTGGCCGTCGCCGCGCTCACCTACGCGGCGGCCTTGGTGGCCGTGGGCGGCATCAGGGCGGCTGAGGTGGAGTTCCTGCC
>CALMHV010000252.1 GCA_937863905.1 uncultured Bacillota bacterium | reverse complement strand
ATCTTGGCCCCGAAGACCACCGTGTTGACCGCCCCCGCCAGGCCCACCGCTTCCGACAGCTCGTCACAAAGTCCGGCCGCCGCCACCTTGTGCGGGACGGTCACATTGAGACCGCCTAGGCCCCGGTCAGCCGCCCCGGCGAAGATTTCCGCCAGCTCGTCCTCGGGGACGTCCCAGGCCTCGTAGCGGGCCGGGATGCCCCCCGCGACCAGGGCCGCGTTGTGCATGGCCGGAGAAAGACTACCCCGGACGGGGCGCCCGACGAGGGCGAAGACCCGGACCCGGTCTCCGGTCGTCATGAGGCCAGTTCCTCCAAAACTCTTCGAAAGCCCGGGTAGGAGACGCCGGCCGTCTCGAAGCCGGCGACTTCTGTCTGTCGCCCGGCCACGGGCTGGGTGAGAAGACCGGCGATAGCCAGAGCCATGGCCATCCGGTGGTCGCCTCGGGCCGACACCCGGGCGGGGTGAAGCCGGGTCGGTCCGGTGATGACCAGCCGGTCGGGCCCGGCCTCGATGTGGGCCCCCATTCGCCCCAGCTCGCTGGCCAGGGCTTCCAGGCGGTCCGACTCCTTGGCCCGCAACTCGCCGGCGCCCTCGATGACCGTGACCCCCTCGGCCTGGGTAGCGGCCACGGCCAGGATAGGAACCTCGTCGATGAGGGAGGGAACCTCGGCGGCGGTCACCAGCGTGGCCCGCAGAACGCCCGGGACCGACCCCCGCCTGGCCCGGGCGGGTTCGAGGCCGCGGACGACGATGTCGGCCACCGGCTCGCCACACTCCGCACCGTCCGCCGCGTCGACCGCCTCCGGGAGACCCTCCAGAGCCACGGCCCCCGCCGCCCCCATGCGGGCGAGAACCGCCAAAAGACCCGTGCGGGTTGGATTGACGCCAACCCCAGCGAGCCGCAGCGCCGACCCTGGAACGAGGAGGCCCGCGACAATCCAGAAGGCGGCCGACGAGAAGTCGCCGGGGACGGCCAGTTCGACCGGGTGGAGAAGCGGCCAGCCGTCGCTCACCACCGAGACGGCATGCCCACCCGAGCTGACGGCCCGCCCAACCAGGCCGGCCTCGGCCCCGGGGTAGCCACCGCCTACTTCTAGCCGGCCGCCATCAGTGACCACGACCCCAAAGACCCTCAAGAGGCGCTCGGTGTGGTCGCGGCTGGGAAAGGGCTCTATGACCGTGGTGCGACCGGCGGCGTGGAGGCCGGCCAGAAGCAGGCAGGTCTTGACCTGGGCGCTGGCGACAGGCAGGCGGTGGACCTGGGCGGTGAGCGGCCCGGGCGGAAGGGGTCCCCTGATTTCCAGCGGCGCGGTCTCCTCGTCTCCGTCGTCCGCCGGTCTGGCCAGCACGTCGGCCCCCATGCGCCGCAGCGGGCGGGCTACCCGCGCCATTGGCCGCCGGCGGAGAGAAGCGTCACCGTCGAGCGTCGAGCGAAAGGGTTGACCGGCCAGCACTCCGGCCAGAAGCCTCATCGTCGTTCCGGAGTTCCCGGCCTGCAGTGGCCCGTCGGGGGGCCGAAGACCTCCTCGGGGCGGGTGGACGACGCCCTGGCTGACCCGAACGCCAAGGCGGTCAAGACAGGTGATCGTGGACCCCACGTCGGCACCGGTGGCCAGGCCGTCGATGCGGCTCGGGCCGTCGGCCAGGGCGGCCAGAATGAGCGCGCGGTGGCTGATGGACTTGTCCCCCGGCACGCGAACCTCGCCGGCCAGCGGGCCGGTGGGCGCGAACGTCTCTAGGGCCATTGCTTGAGCCTCCCTAGTTCAGCGCGGAATTCCCGCGCCCGCCTGAGGCGGTCGGCGGGTCTATCGGCGATGGCCGCCCTGGCCGCGGCCGTAACCTCGGCCAGAGCCCGCGTGAGTTCCGCGGCGTTGGTGGTCAGCATGTCCAGGCCCATGACCGGGTCCTGGAGAGCCAGACGGGTCGAATCGCGGAAACCTCCGGCGACAAAAGGCGCCAGAGCGGCGACCGTGTCTCGGTCCTTCCCGGCGGACTCGGCCAAGGCTACGGCCAGGAGGTAGGGCAGGTGACTGGTCAGGGCCAGCGTGCGGTCGTGCGTCTCGGCCGAGGCCCGCGCGGGCCGGGCGCCAAGACCCCGGACCAGGGTCTCGACACGGGCGGCCGGGTCCACTGCGCCGGCCGGGTCCACTGCGCCGACCGGCTCTTCTGGGCCGGCCGGGGTCCGGGAGGCCTCGGGCACGATGATCCAGGGCTGGCCGTCGAACAGATCGGCCTTCGAGGCGGCGAAGCCGCCCCTCTCGGACCCGGTCATGGGATGGCCCCCGACGAAAGGGGGGAGGTCTTGCCCGTCCCGCGGGCCCGGGGGGAGCTGGGCCAACCGCCGGACCTCCCCGGCGATCCATCCTTTCGTGCCGGCCGTGTCGGTAACGACGCCGCCGGGCGGCATGGCCCGCCTCGCCCGGTCGACCAGGGTCGGAACGGCCCGAGCCGGAACGGCCACCAGGCACATTGTCGCGCCCGCGCAAGCTTCCTCCAGGGTTTGGGCCACGTGTCGCCCGAAGCCGGCCTCCCGCGCCGCCTCCAAAACGGCGGGCGAGTCGTCCCAGCCCTTGACCTCGGAGGCGAGCCTCCTGTCCAGAGCGGCTCTCAGGACCGAGCCCCCGATGAGGCCGAGACCGAGGATGGCCAGTCTCATCCCCCGGCCACCTCCCCGACTCCCCGGCCGTAGACCCTGGCCCGGGACACGGCCCGGATGCGGCCCATCGCGGCCTCGAAGCCTTCCGGGGTCAGCGACTGCCCGCCGTCGCAGAGAGCCCGCTCCGGGCAGGTGTGGACCTCGATCATGAGTCCATCCGCGCCCGCCGCCACGGCCGCCACCGCCAGAGCGGGAACCAGGCTGGCTCGCCCGCTGGCGTGACTCGGGTCGGCGATGACCGGCAGGTGGCACAGCTCCCGGACCAGAGCGATGGCCCCCACGTCAAAAGTGTTGCGGGTCATGGTTTCGAACGTCCGGATCCCCCGCTCGCACAGAACCACGTCGGGGTTGCCTTCCGAGAGGATGTAGTCGGCGGCCATCAGCCACTCCTCGATGGTCTGCGACATCCCTCTCTTGAGCATGACGGGGCGACCGGAACGCCCCGCCGCCCGGAGGAGCGGGAAGTTCTGGGCGTTCCTGGCCCCGATCTGAAGCATGTCGGCCGACGCCGCCACGCTCTCGATGTCCTCGATCGACAAGACCTCGGTGACGAACGGGAGGCCTGTCTGCTTGCGGGCCTCCTCCAGGATGGCCAGACCCGCGCGACCGAGCCCCTGGAAGGCGTAGGGAGACGTCCTCGGCTTGAAGGCCCCACCCCGCAGCATGTGAGCCCCGGCCGCCTTGACCGCCTCCGCCGCCGCCAGGTAGGTGTCGGCCTTCTCCACGGCGCAGGCACCGGCAACGACCGTGACGTCTCCGCCGCCGAAGGTCGCCCGGCCCGCTCGGACCACGGTCGGCCGGGGGTGGAAGTCCAGGCTGGCCAGCTTGAAAGGATGGAGAACCCGGATGACCCGTTCCACGCCGGCCATGGCCTGGAGGTCGTCCGGCTCCATCCGCCGGAGGTCGCCCACCGCGCCGACGATGGTCCGCTCCGCCCCCTCCGAGAGATGGACGGCCACACCGAACTCCTCAAAGCGAGCGACAACCGCGTCTACCTGCGCCCGGGGCGCTTTCGGCTTCATGACGACGATCATCTCGGCCCCACCTCCCGGTCCGATGGGGCGGCCGCCAGGGTCAGGTCCGGTCTCAGGACCGCGGCCTCGCCGAGATAGACCGGGACCCCGTGCCGGGCCCGAGTGGGGCGACCGGTGTCGTCGGTCTCGAAGAGGACCAGGACCCTGACGCAGCGCGCGGGGGCGCCCGGAACGCCCGCTTCCTGCGCCCCGAGGAGGGCGGCGCCGGTGAAGCCCAAGGCTCGGGCGGCGGCCGCCGGGAAGGCGGAGTTGAGGTCGGGAGTGACGGTGAAGAAGGCGGCCAGGGTCGACTCCGGCGTGAGAGCCGGGTTGGCCCGGCCCAGGGCGGTCAGGAGTTCCCGGGTGGCGGCGGACACGGCTTCCGGCTCGTTGGCCGGGCAGGTGGTCGCGCCGCGGGCACTGACCAGTGGCATGTAGACTCCCCCAAGGGCGACGGGGAACGGGGTGGACAACCGCCGCGGCGGGTGGGACCGCCAGGCGGGCCTTCGGGGGAAAGAGACAGAAATGGCGACCAAGGGATGGTCGCCGAAAAGGCACGCTCTCCCCTACCGTTCTACCGTCCTACAAGTTTGGGGCAATTATAGCAGGGCGGGAGCCTCCAGACAAGCACAATCGTTCCCCTACTTGGCCACCGCCCGGTGGGCTACCGCGACGGCGACGTCGTCCAGGTGAACCAGGCCCACGCCGAAGAAGACGGCCACGGCCAGGTGCTCGCCGCTTCTGGCCACTCCGATCTTGCCGCCGACGTCCAGGCCGGCGGCCCGCCCCGAGATCTGGGCCAGGGCCTCCCGGGCCGCTCCGGCGACAGCGCCGACGTGCGGGTGTTCATCCCGGATGACCCCTTCCCGCTTGGCCGCGACAATGGCTCGCTCGATCACCGTGGGGATGCTGGCGAGGAACTGACCGCCGATGTCGGCCGCCGCACCGGCTATGCCTTTCTGACGCAGCTCCTCCTTCAAGCTCTGTTCCTGGGTCCGCGTGGGCGATAGAGCCAGGCCCAAGGCGGCTCGCGCGACATCGAGGTTCTCGGACAACGGTGGCGCCTCCGTTTCTGGTCTACCACCCTTTGGGGTCTATATCCCGTTCGCCGCCGGCCTCGCCTCGCCCTGCCGAGGGGCTACCCCTCCCCCCTGTTGGTGGCGGTCCAGGAGGTAAGGCCGCCCAGACCGTCGTGGTCTATGAGGTCCCAACCACTGGAGACTCCGCCGGCCTAAGGTAGCTTTCCGCTAGCTGCGCCAGGTAGTCCGGTGGGCTACCCTTGGCCTCGTAGTCGCGTGCAAGCCACGAAAGGCCAGAGTCCCCGAGGGTCTTGTAGGCTCGGT
>CALMHV010000251.1 GCA_937863905.1 uncultured Bacillota bacterium | reverse complement strand
CCGTCCGGAAGGTCGTCGCGCGTGACGGAGGTGACGACCACCTTCCTCCCGCGGCCGGGCGCGGCGACACCCTGGCTCGCGGTGAGGTCCGCCACGGCCCGAGCGATGCGCTCCGGCTCCGACGGGTCCGCGGGCGCCGGTCGCTCGCCCTCCGCCGGAACCCGGCAGAAGGCGCAGGCCCGCGTGCAGCCAGGGCCTAGGATGAGGTAGGTGACCCGGCCCTCCGAGGCGCAGCGGGCTTGGTTGGGGCAGTCGGCCGCGGCGCAGACCGTGGGGAGGCCGGACGGCCGGAGGTCCCCGGACTGGCGGGTCACCAGCCACGGGGGCTTCGCCTCAAGGAGTTCCTCCGACGCCAGGGGCGCCGGACGCCTCCCCAGAAGCCGGGCGAGGTGGGCGGCGATGGACCGGCCCAGAGCCCGTCGGTTCGGGCGGGCGCCGGTGAGGTCGGCCAGGTTCGTCAGGCGCAGCCCCGGCGTCCCGCACGGATGGACCAGCGCGAACCCCGGGCCCGGTTCCGGACCGAGGCACAGGGATAGGCCGTGCCGCGTGACGCCCCTCCGGACCTCAAGGCCCACGGAGGCCAGCTTGGCGCCGCCCGCCCAGAGCCCCTGGTCCGCTCGCACCCCGGCGAGACCCCACTCGTCCACGGCCAGTCGAGCCGCTTCCAGAAGTCTGTCGGCGAAATCCACCGGACCGAGACCCGTCTCGGCCAGGTCCACGACCGGATAGACCATGAGTTGCCCGGGGCCGTGGTAGGTCGCGCGGCCACCGCGCCCCACCCAGTAGACCGCGACGGGCCCACTCCCGGGGCGCGCCTGACCACGCCGGGCACTGACCCGCAGCTCGGCCTCGGGGTCTGGGCTGTCGCGGCCGACGGTGACCACGGGAAGGTGAGTCGTCGTCACCACGAGGTCCGGCAACCGCCCGGCCTCGCGCTCAGCGGCCCAGGTCTCGGCCAGGCGCAGATACCGGCCGTAGTCCAGGACGCTCAGATGCGTGTGAGCCAAGACACCCGTGACGGCCTGGGTGGCTGAGGTGGCGCTCAAGTCCCGGGGCCTCCCCGGAACGCCCGCAGGGCATCGCGGGCGGCGTCTCCGACAGACTCGACGTACGTCGGGTGGGGGAACGGCAGGGCGGCAAGTTCCGCCAGGCCGAGCCCGGCTCCCAGGGCCACAAGACCCGCCGCCACAAGTTCGGTCGCCCGGGGGCAAGCCGCCTCCAACCCAAGGACCAGGCCGGTGTCGCGGTCGGCGATGACGCGCACGAAACCTTCCGCGACGCCGGCGGCTCTCGCCCGCGCTGAGCCGGCCATGGGTGCCGTGCCGACCACGACGCGATGCCCGGCCCGTTCCGCCGCCAACCGGCCGAGACCGACCGCCCCGAACTCCGGCTCGCCGAAGACGACGCGAGGAACCTGGTCGGGCCGTGGCCGACGCCGGGGCGCCGGCGCCGCGGTCCTGTCCGCCAATCCCTCGAGTTCGCCCAGGGCGTTGTGGGCGGCGACGCGTCCCTCCTCCATGGCCCGATGGGCCCAGAAGGGCGGGCCGGCGACATCTCCCGCCGCGTAGAGACCGGCTACCCCGGTCCCCAGGAAATCGTCCACGATCACGAAACCACGTTCGTCGAGAAGCCGCTCGGCCAGACCCAGCGAGGCGGTCCGAGGACGCCGGCCCGCGGCGACGACCACGAGAGCGAACGGCCCGGCCTCGGCGGGCAAGTCGCTGGCGGCGACCCCGGTCAGGACCCTCACCCCGATCCTTTCCAGGCCGCTCCGGACGAGAGCGCCGACGTCTTCCTCCTCGCCGGGCAACAGGGTCGGCAGGCGCTCGGCGAGGGTCACGGCCGACCCCGCCAGGGCGAGGATGCGGGCCGCTTCGATGCCGCCCGTCCCGCCCCCGATGACCAGGGCCGCGCCGGTCCCGGAACCGCCAGAGCCCGCGCTGTCTGGCCTACCGGCCGGGACAAGCAGGTCCTCGACCGAGATGACCCTGGCCCGCGGTCCGTCCAGGAGATGGCCCGGCACGTCGACAGGGACCGGGGCGCAGCCGGTGGCCACGATGACGGTCGCGCCGCGGAGGAGGCGTTCGCCCACGAAGACCAAGGGGGCGGCCTCGCCGCCGGCCGGGGGCGCCGGGGCCTCGGGACCGGCCAGCCGCGCTTCGCCGCGGACAACGGCGACCCCGAGGTCGGTCAAGAGACCCTCGACCCCGGACCGCACCTCGCGGACGACGCCCTCGACGGCGGAGGCAAGTCCCCCGGTCCCGCTCTGGAGCCGCCGCTCACCTTGCAGGAACTCCAGGGCGGCTTTGGTCGGCACGCAGCCCCGGTTGAGACAGACTCCCCCGACCTCTTCCGCTTCGACCAGGGCCACGCGGGCCCCGCGCTCCGCCCCGTGGACAGCGGCGGCGTAGCCCGCCGGGCCGGCCCCGATGATGACGAGGTCGAACCCGTCGTCGCCGGTCGGCCGGGCCCGCCGCGGCGCGGGTGGCCGGGCCCGCCCGCCCGAGAACCAGTCTCCGGGAGGGTCTTCGAGCCGGGCAGCCACCGTGGCCAGGAACGCCGCCGCGGGCGCCCCGTCCACGGCCCGGTGGTCAAAGGTCAGGCTCAGGTTGACGGCCGGCCGGACAACGACGCGGCCATCTTCCACTAAAGGTCGCTCGGCAATCCGCCCCATCCCGAGGACGGCCACCTCAGGCGGGTTGATGATGGGTGTGAAGCCGTCGATGCCGAAAGGCCCGAGGTTCGTGACGGTAAAGGTGCCGCCGCTCACGTCGTCCGGGCCGAGGCTGCCGCTCTTGGCCCTCTCCCAGAGGGAGCGGCGCCGGGTGGCCAGTTCGGCCACAGACAGACCGGCGCAGTCTCGAAGGACCGGTACGATGAGCCCGGCCGGCAGGGCCAGAGCCACCCCGATGTTCATCTCCCGGTGGCGGACGAGGGCTTCTTCCGTGAAGGTCGCGTTGAGGTCCGGGTGCTCGGTCAAGCCGTCAGCCACCGCCCTCACAACAAGGTCCGCCGGCCCGACGCCGGACTCCTTCGCCGCCGGCGCCCCAAGGAGAGCGGTCGCCCGGGAGAAGTCGACCTCGCGGTGCAGGGTGACCGCGGCCGTGGTCCGGGACGCGGCGGCCATCTTCTCCGCCACGGCCAAGCGCCACTCGGAGTGCGGCCGGACCTCGTCGCCCGCGGCCTGCCGCCTCACGTCGTCTTCGGTAATCCGCCCCTCGGGCCCTCCGCCCGCGACCAGGGCGAGGTCGACACCGAGTTCGCGGGCTACTCGCTTCGCGGCCGGGGTGGCCCGGACGGGGCCGACGGCCGGCGCCGCTTTGACGGGAGCGACCGCCGCAGCGGTCGGGGCTGCGGCCGCAACGGGTGCGGAGCCGGATGGCCCGGCGGCCACGGAAGGGGCGG
>CALMHV010000250.1 GCA_937863905.1 uncultured Bacillota bacterium | reverse complement strand
GGCAGGATGGCTCTGCCAGGGAGAGAATTGGCGACAGGCGACGCCAAGCCAAGACAGCGCCAAGGAAAAGGGGATGGCCCACCTTGAAACCGCCCGAGCGCCCGAAGACCCTTCGGCGAGCCCTGGTTGTCGGGTTCGTTCTCATCACTCTCCTGGTCGCCGGAGTCCTTCCGGCCTTCACGCCGCTTCCGGTCCGGGCCGCGGGCGAAACCGGGGCGGATGCGTCCACTGGTTCAACCGCGGGCCTCGGCGCCCTCATCGCCGAAGCCTTCTCGCTCATCAGCTTCAACAGCGTCCTTAGCCCCGACCCGGCCCAGGTCGCCGAGAACGCCATCCGGGGCATGGTCAGCGGTCTGCGCGACTACTACGCTTCCTACTACACGCCCGAGGCCATGGATGCGTTCGTCTCGAGCGTCTTCGGGTCGTTCGGCGGCGTCGGCGTCGAAATCGGGGAGACCGACGAGCGGTACCTCAAAGTCATCGCCGTCATCCCCGGGATGCCGGCCGACAAGGCGGGGATGCTCGCCGGTGACGTCATCACCGCCGTCGACGGCGTGGATATCAAGGGCCAGGGTCTTGAGGCGGCCTCGAAGATCCGGGGCGAGCCCGGGACGGAGGTGGTCCTGACCGTCCGGCGGCCGGGCCAGGCGGAGCCGCTGACCTTCACCCTAGCCCGGGAACTCATCAAGATGGTCACGGTGGAGTCGGAGATGCTCGACGGCCAGACCGGCTACATCCGGGTCACCAGCTTCGACGAGGACACCGACCAGGAGATGGACGAAGCCCTCCTCAAGCTGGTGAGGGCCGGCGCGAAGGGTCTGATCATCGACCTGCGCGACAACCCCGGGGGGATGCTCACGAGCTGCGCTGGGGCGATCGAGCCCTTCCTACCGGAGAAGTACCCGTTCCTGCGCGTGGAATGGACGTGGCGCACCGACGTCTACAAGGTCGGGGAGAGCGAGGGTTACGCACCCTTGGCGGGCATCCCCTACAAGGACGACGGCACCTTCCCCTACCCGGTCGCCGTGCTGGTGAACCGCAACACGGCCAGCGCCGCCGAGATCTTTGCCGCCTCCCTCCAGGAGTGGGGCGTGGCCCGGATTTTCGGAGAGAAGACCTACGGCAAGGGCTGCGTCCAATCGCTGTACTCGCTGAGTTCGGGGGCCGGCGTCAAGATCACGACGGCCACCTGGTCCACCGGTCTCGGTCATAAGCTCGACGGGGTCGGCGTGGCTCCCGACGAAGTCATCCCGGGCATGTCGCCGCCCGAGGAACCCGACTTCTTCCCGCTCTCCAGCGACTGGGTCTTCCGCCGGGGCTCGCTGGGCTCCGACGTCGTCTGCCTCCAGATGCGGCTGAACCAGCTCGGCTACAAGGCCGGCCCGGAGGACGGCGTGTTCTCCGTGGCCACCGAGGCCGCGCTCAAGCAGTTCCAGGTGGCCGTCGGCCTGCCCCGGACCGGGATCACCGACAAGGCCACCGCCGGCGCTCTGAACGGGGCGAGCCTCGCCGACCACCCCGCCGGCAAGGCCCTGGTTCCGACTCCGACCGGCCCGGTGAACCCGCCTCCGCTCAAACTGACGGGGGACAAGCCGGTCGACCGGTGCGCCCAGTGGCTGACCAACGTCTTGGCCGGGAGGAAGTAGGCCTCGGGTCCCGGGGCGGCGACAAGGATTTTCCTCTTGGGACGGTGAAGCATCGGTTCATGTCGAAAAACCTATTTCGCCGCATCCGCCTCCCGCTTTGGCTCGGTCGCTTCGGAAAGCTAAGCCGTGGCCAAGCCATCGCCCTGGGCCTCGTTGTCCTTGTCGTCCTGGTCGGGTTCCTGCCTATCGTCGGGTGCCCGATCCGCCTCTCCCGGCCGGGCGTCACCATAACCCTCTGGGACGCGCCCCGCTGGCCGGACGAGTCGGGCAACCGCTATCACTGGATGCAACGGAAGATAGCCGAGTTCGAGGCGCAGCACCCGCTGGCTGAAGTCATCCTCGTCCCGGTCGAGTGGTCCAGTCTCCGGGCGATGCTCAACTCGGCCAAGGAGGCCGGGCAGTTCCCCGACATCGCGCCGTTGGACATCAGTGCCGGAGGTATCACCCTGGCCGAGGTGGAGGCCGGGCTGCTCGAACCTGTCGACAACTTCATCGCCAAGCAGAAGGATATCTCGCCCCAGGCTCTCGCGGCCTACACGTACGGCGACCAACTCTGGGGGTTCCCGTCCAGCATGACGGGGCACAGCCTCCTCCTGAACCTCGACCTCTTCGCGGAGCGGGGCGTGCCGGTCCCGGTCAACGGCAAATGGACCTGGGAGGAGTTCCGGAGCGCCTGCCAGAAGCTGACCTTCGACCGCGACAAGGACGGTAGGACCGAGGTCTACGGCTTCGGGACCTACATCCTCCCCGGCTACTACGAGGTCTGGCCGTTCCTCTACCTGGACGGCGCCCGCCCGCTGTCCGATGACCTGACCCAGTACACCCTCGGAAGCCCGCAAGGCGTCTCCGCCCTGAAGAAGCTGACCGACCTCATCTACGTCGACAAGGCCGCTCATCCCTCGACCGGGAGTTCGGCGGTCCGCGGTCTGTTCGACCTCTTCGCCAGGAAGGACAAACAGGAGATCGCCATCGAGCCCTGGTCGGCCTGGGCCATCGACTACCTGAAGACGCAGGAAGGCATGATCACCAACGTCGGGGTCGCGGAGTATCCGTCGGGCGTTGGCGGCGCCTCGGTCTCGGTCGGGGGAACGGGCGGTTTCGTGGTCTTTCGCCAGGATGACGCTTATCGCCGCAGCCAGATCGTCGCTCTGGCGAACTACCTGACGAGCGCGGCTTCACAGTATGAGCTGGCCCGCGGCGCCCGGGTCTTCCCCGCTCGCCGCCAGGCCCTGGACCTCGAGCCGTTCGGCGACGACCCGCTCTACGCCCGGGCGGCCGAGATAGCCTTCACCGCCGAGAGCCTGCCCAGGCACCCGGCCTGGCCGGACATCGAAAGGGCCATCCAGCGGGAGGTCCAGATGGCTCTCCTCGGCATCAAGAGCCCCGAGGAAGCCTTGGCCGAAGCCGGCGTCGCCGTGGAGAAGCTGCTGGCCGCGGCGGCCGCGAAGCCCTGAGGGCCGGCAAGCCCTCAGGGCAAGCCTTCGTCTTCCGTCACCGGCCCCGCGCCTACCAGGCCGGCAGCGTCAATCCCGCTTCCTTCGCCAGGCGCCCCAGGGCCGCGGACACTTCGGCCTTGAGTTCCTCCAGCCGCTCGGGCGTTCTCGCCTCGCACCGCACGACCAGGGCCGGCTGCGTGTTCGACGCCCGCACGAGGAGCCATCCGCCGTCGGGGAAGATGACGCGCGCCCCGTCCACGTCCACGACCTCCAGACCCGCCGCCCGGAAACTCTCTCGCACCGCCTCGACCACGCCGGACTTCGTCCGGTCGGGGCAGTCGACGCGGACCTCCGGGGTGGAGCAGTAGCGCGGGCGGTCGGCCAGGAGTTGCGACAGGGGCCGCCCCGCCCGGGCCACGATCCGGAGCAACCTGGCCGCGGCGTAGATGGCGTCGTCGAACCCGTAGTACTCGTCGGCGAAGAACATGTGCCCGCTCATCTCACCCGCGAAGAGGGCCCCCATCTCGCGCATCTTGGCCTTGATGAGGGAGTGGCCGGTGCGGTAGAAGAAGGGGTGGCCGCCGTGGCGTCGGATGTCCTCGACCAGGGCCTGTGAGCACTTCACCTCGACGATGGCCGCCGCGCCGGGGTGCTTGGCCAGGATTTCCCGCCAGAAGAGAATCATGATGATGTCGCCCCAGAGAATCTCGCCGGTCTCGTCAACGACGCCAAGCCTGTCGGCGTCGCCGTCGAAAGCCACGCCGGCGTCGGCCCGGCCGCGCCGGACGGCCTCGCGCAATTCGACGAGGTTCTCGGGCCGGACCGGGTCCGGCCAGTGCCCGGGGAACGTTCCGTCAAGTTCGCAGTAGAGGGGAATGACCTCACAGCCGAGCTTGGCCAGGAGGTCGGGAACCACGAGGGAGGCCGTCCCGCTGCCGCAATCGACGGCCACCCGGAGGGGGCGGTCGCCGCCTGCTCCGTCGGCGCCGCCGGCCATGACCAGCGGCCCGATCCTCTCGCTGACGTCGGCGACATAG
>CALMHV010000249.1 GCA_937863905.1 uncultured Bacillota bacterium | reverse complement strand
CACTTCGCCTTCTGGCAAGACCTTCTCTATATCGCCGTTTCCGGCCTCATCCTTGGGCTGGGGGCCTACGCCATCGCCCCGTGGCTCATCGCCGGGGTCTGGCAGGCCACCATGTGGCTGGAGGGCCGCCTGCAGAGGGTGCCGATCCAGGACATATTGGCGGGGTCTTTTGGACTCATAGTAGGTCTTATTATCGCCAATCTCCTGGCCGCGCCTCTCGCCCGCATCCCGGTCGCCGGCATCGTGCTGCCCACGGTGGGGAGCCTGCTCTTCGGATACCTCGGCCTGGGCTTGGCCGTCAAGAAGCGCGACGAGATCGGGGCTCTGTTCTCCGTCAAGAGGGCGGTTGGCCGCGACAAGGGCCACCCGGCCTTGCCCAAAATCGTCGATACCAGCGTGATCATCGACGGACGCATCGCCGATATCTGCCAAACGTCCTTTGTGGAGGGCCCCCTGGTCGTTCCGGGCTTCATCCTGGAGGAACTGCGGCACATCGCCGACTCGTCCGACACGCTCAAGCGCAACCGCGGCCGCCGGGGTCTGGATGTGCTGAACCGTATCCAGAAGGAATTGCAGTTTCCCGTGGAGATCTACGACCGTGACCTGGGTGCCAACCTCGACGTGGATGCCCGGCTCATCAAGCTCGCCAAGTTGACCGGAGGATGCATCATCACCAACGACTACAACCTGAACAAGGTCGCTGAACTCCAGGGAGTCAAGGTCCTCAACATCAACGAACTCGCTAACGCGGTCAAGCCCGTGGTCCTGCCCGGCGAGGAGATGCTGGTCCACGTGATCAAGGATGGGAAGGAAACGGGCCAGGGTGTGGCGTACCTGGACGACGGAACGATGATCGTCGTGGATGGCGGGAAGCGCCACATCGGCGAGACCATCGACGTGCTGGTGACAAGTGTCCTCCAGACCGCGGCGGGGCGGATGATTTTCGCCCGGCCGAAGGGACTGGAAGCCCGGGGATCCGAGAGGAGCAGCGCCTTCTAGTGGCTTCCGAGCGCACGGTGGCTGTGGTTCCGGCGGCCGGGCGGGGCGAGCGCATGGGCGGCGCGACCAACAAGGCCTTCTTGCCTCTTGGGGACAGACCTCTGCTGGCTCACGCCCTCGGCGTCTTGGAGACCTGTCCGCTCGTGGACGAGATTGTCGTCGCCGTCGGCGAGGGAGAGGAAGACGCCTGCCGGCGTGAAGTCCTTGAGCCGTTCGAACTGCGCAAAGTGACCGGAGTCATCCGGGGAGGGGCCAGCCGCCAGGAGTCCGTGCGGTTGGCCCTTCGCTACGTCGGGACCGGGGCCGGGCTGGTGGTCATCCACGACGGGGCGAGACCGCTGCTGCCGCACGAGTTGCTGGTGCGGACCATCGAGGCCGGGCGCCGCAGCGGGGCCGCGGTGGTGGGCCTCCCGGTCAAGGACACGGTCAAGCGCGTCGGCGCGGATGGGCACGTGGCCGAGACCCTCGACCGCCGACGGCTTTGGCAGATTCAGACGCCGCAAGTCTTCTGGCGGGACCTCATCCAGATGGCTCACGCCCGAGCCGCCGAGCGAGGCGTCATCGCCACGGACGACGCCGCTCTTGTCGAACTGCTGCGCCACCCGGTCCTGGTGCTGGAGGGACTCGAGGAGAACATCAAGGTCACGACCCCCTTTGACCTGCTCACGGCTAGGGCCATCCTGGCTAGCCGGGAGAAGGCTCGGGCCTGAGCGGCGGCTCCGGCACGGCCGGACGGGAAGCGGAGGCCACGATGAGCGAGAGAGTGGGTTTGGGGTTCGACAGTCATCGCTTCGAGTCCGGTCGCCCGCTTGTCCTCGGGGGAACACGGCTTCCATTCGAGATGGGTCTGGGCGGCCACTCCGACGGCGACATCCTCATCCACGCCGTGGTCGACGCCCTCCTGGGCGCAACGGGCCGCGGCAACATCGGCGAGTGGTTCCCGGACACGGACGCCGCCCACAAGGGTGCCGACAGTGCGATCCTGCTGGGGCGGGTCTGGCGCGACCTGGCGGCCGCCGGGTGGCGCGTCGTCAACCTTGATTGCGTCGTCATCGCCGAACAGCCGCGTCTCGGCCCCCACCTCGGGGCGATGCGCGAACGGCTGGCCGGCTTGCTGGAATGCGGACCCGAAGTGGTCAGCGTGAAACCGAAGACGGCCGAAGGACTTGGGTTCGCGGGCCAGGGCGAGGGCATGGCGGCTCTGGTCGTGGTTCTCCTCGCTATTGCTCGTCCTTCTTCTCCGCCTGATGCTTCTCGATGATGGTCTGGGCGATGTTGCCCGGGACCTCCTCGTAGTGGTCGAATTCCATACTGAACGTGCCCCGCCCGTGGGTCATGGAGCGGAGGTCGATGGCGTAGGTGAACATCTCCGCCAGAGGAACAAGGGCCCTGACCTGCTGCATGGCCCCTTCCGGCTCCATTCCGAGGATGCGGCCGCGCTTGCGGTTGAGGTCGCCGATGACGTCGCCCATGTAGGAGTCGGGGATGAGGACGGCGACGCTCACGATGGGCTCGAGCAGGACCGGGCCGGCGTCGATGATGCCCTTCTTGAACGACATCGAGGCCGCAATCTTGAAGGCCATCTCCGATGAGTCGACATCGTGGTAGGAGCCGTCGTACAGGCTGGCCTTGAAGTTTGTGACCGGGTATCCCGCCAGGACGCCTTGGTCCTTGGCCTCGCGGAGACCCTTCTCGACGGCGGGGATGTACTGCCGCGGCACCGACCCGCCGAAGATGTTCTCCTCGAAGATGAACTCCTCGTTCGGCTCCGGGGAGTACTCGACCCAGACATGACCGTACTGGCCGCGGCCACCGCTCTGCCGTTTGAACTTGCCTTCGGCCTTCACGGTCTTGCGGATGGTCTCCTTGTAGGGGACCTTGGGCGTCTTGAGGATGACATCCACGCCGAACTTGCGCTTCATGCGCTCCGTGGCCACGCCGAGGTGGAGTTCACCCATCCCGGAGAGGATGATCTCGCCCGTGCCCGTCTCCTTGCGGGTGGTGATCGTTGGGTCTTCCTCGCGGAGGCGAGCCAGGGCCAGGCTTATCTTCTCCTCGTCGCCCTTGCTCTTCGGCTGCACCGAGACCTGAAAGACCGGCTTCGGGAACTCCGTCGGCGGGTAACCGATGGGGTGGGCCTCATCGCAAAGGGTGTCCCCGGTCGAGGTCTCCTGGAGTTTGGCCACCGCGCCCAGATCGCCGGCCCCGACCTTATCTACAGGCTCCTGCTGCTTGCCGCGGATGACGAGAAGCTGGCCCATGCGTTCGGTTTGGCCGCGCGTCGAGTTGTAGACTTGCGTGTTCGAAGCGACCGTCCCCGAGTACACGCGGAACAGGGTCAGCCGTCCGACGTAGGGGTCGGCCATGGTCTTGAAGACGAACGCGGAGAACGGCGCGCTGTCGGCCGGGGGCCGCTCTTCGTCCGCGCCGGTCTTCGGGTTCTTACCCCGCGCCGGGGGGCGGTCAGCCGGGCACGGGGCCGCCAGCCGGATGATGTCGAGAAGGGGCTGGATGCCCACGTTCCTGAGCCCTGAGGCGCAGAGGACCGGCACGAGTTTGCCTGAGGCGACCCCGGCGCGGAGGCCCTTCGTCAGTTCCTCGGGCGTCAGCGGCTGGCCGTCGAGATACTTCATGGTGAGTTCGTCGTCGGTCTCGGCGGCCGCCTCGACCAGGGCCTCGCGAGCCGACGCGGCCTGGGCCGCCTGCTCCCCGTCGAGAGGCTCGGCCTTGGGGTCACGGCCCTTCCCTTCCTCCCAGGTGAGGACCTTCTCGCCCAGGAGGTCGATCACCCCGCGGAAGCCGGCTTCGGCGCCGACCGGAAGGGTTACGGGGACCAACTGCCGGCCGAAGGCGGAACGCAGGCCGCTGAGGCACTTCTCAAAGTTGGCGTTCTCGCGGTCCATCTTCGTAATGAGAACAAGGCGCGGCAGGTTGTTCTCGTCCGCGTACTTCCACACGAGTTCCGTCCCGACTTCGACCCCGCTTACGGCGTCGACGACCACGATGACGCTATCAACCACTCGGAGCGAGGATTTGACCTCGGCCACGAAGTCGAAGTAGCCGGGCGTGTCCACCAGATTGATCTTCACGCCCTGCCACTCGATGGGCGCGAGCGAGGCGTTGATCGACACCTGACGGCGAATCTCCTCGGCGTCGTGGTCCATCGTCGCGTTGCCGTCCGTCGTCTTGCCCAGCCGGTCGATCGCCCCGGCGTCAAAGAGCATGGCCTCGGCCACCGAGGTCTTCCCCGCCCCACCGTGAGAAACGAGGGCCACGTTCCGGACGTCGGTGATGCTGTACTTCTTCAAAGGTGAGCGCCCCTTTCGCAGGCGACGGAACTAAACAGGCGACCCGGCAGGCCCCTCCCGGGCCTCACCGCGCCGGGGGGGCCGGGCGCCCGAGAACAGGCAAAAAAATAAACCTCCGCGCAGCAGGTGAGGTCCGGGGCCGGGATGTCCGGGGAGCGTTTCGACGATAGGCATTAGATTCCTTCCCCGGGAGTAGTCTGGCCAGCCCAAGCGGGAAGGCATACACAGGCCGGCGGCGACCGGTAGTCGAGCGGCGGACTCCCAGCCGCGCCGGACTCCCGGTCTAGTCCGCGCCGCTCGCCATGTAGGCTTCGAAGTCGAACGTGTAGGCATAGAGGGCGGACGTTGTGTAGCGGTTTGAGGCATTCCAGAACATCCACCCCCTGATGCCGAGCTCGTGGGTAGCCCGAATCTGGTCCAGAATCTGCTCGGGTCCGTAGGTGTGATACATGGTGAAGTCCTGAAGCCACGGGCGAAGCTTGGTCTTGCCTTCCGGGCCGAGCCGCAGCAGGGCGGCGGAGAGGGCGCCCCTGATGGTCTCGTAGGGCTGGGCATCAGGTTCGGAGAGACCGAAGTGACCGTTGCCGTAGTGCGACGGGTAGATCATGGGGCTCACGTAGTCCACGGCGCTGGCGACCTCGCGGAGCACCTGGCCAAGGGCCGTGTTGACGTCGGTGGAGCAGACGACGCCGAAGACGTCGGCAGAGATCTTGGTGCCGTAGGGAGCCAGCCGGCCCCGGGCGTAGTGCAGGAACTCGGTGATGGCCCGCACGCGGTTGGCGCACTTCGGCCCGTCGGGTTGGCTGAAGACGGCGTTCTTGACCGCGCCATCGGTCGGGAACCTGACGTAGTCGAACTGGATCTCGTCGAAACCCAGC
This sequence comes from uncultured Bacillota bacterium, assembly GCA_937863905.1. Lineage (GTDB taxonomy): Bacteria > Bacillota > Sulfobacillia > UBA995 > UBA9673 > CALMHV01. The sequence goes on along the minus strand of CALMHV010000249.1, from coordinate 3,677 downwards.
CCGGCCGCCTCCTCGGCGAGCGAGAGGACGTAGTCCCAGGCCTCGGGTAGAAAGGGGTCCAGCCAAGCATTCCCGGCGGCGTCGCGCCAGATGCTCCCATCCCTGCGCTTCACGGCCAGGTCCGGATTGTAGTAGGTCATCGTCGAGTCCTCGAAGGTGACCAGCCGGCCGATGGTGTAGATGCCGTGGGCCCTGGTCAACGCCAGGAACTCCTGCATGTCGGAAATCTGGATGGAAATGGCCCCGGCTTCCCGGAAGGCGGGAACCTGGGTGTCGTATGTCGCCCTGCCCTCCTCGTCCTTGATGTTGACGACAAGAGCGTTCAGGGCCGTGTTGTCGATGAGGTTAACGAAGTATCGGAGGGCCGCTGGGTGTCCGGCCGAATACCCGGTAAGGAAGACGGCCCGGGCCTGGTTCCCGAGCGGGCTGGGCTGGCCGGCGAACTGCGGGCTGGGGGCGAGGATGGCCGGCGGAGTAGCCGGACTCCAGCCCCGGTAGCCAGTCGAAAGCGCCGAGGTGACCGAGGAATCCACGGCTGAGCCCGCTGGACGGTAGACAGGGAAGGCGCCGCCCGGGAAAGCCGCCGCCCAGGACGGCCAGCGGCGCGCGGCCAGCAGAGCTCCCCTGCTTGGCGCCGCCGCCAGGTCGCCGTAGCCGTCGGGGCGCCGCGACCCGACATCGAGGGCGGCCAGGGGCCCGGAAACAAGCCCCGCCCCGGCTGCCAGACAGAGGACAAGAACCGTCAGGACGACTCGGCGGACCCAAGGTCGCAGGGACGCCCCCCGCGAACGAAGAGCAGCCGCCGGCGGACTGGACGCCGGCGGCAACTGCGGTAGCGCGGAGCCGAGTGACAGGCCAGGCGAACGCATATGGTGAGTCATTTGCCGGGGACGGCGTTAATCCTGCCGGAGCAGGCCGGCCATGCTTGGAACCTGGGCCAGGAACTGCGGCTAGACGCGGGTTGCCAGCTCGTCGGCCAGGGCCACGTCGGCGGGCGTGTTGAGGTTGTGGAAGAAGACGCGTGGGTCTCCGAACAGGCGAATCTCCGCGTCGGGGATCTCCCGGACGCGAAGACCGTGGAAGGCCGCCGTAAGCCGAAGGCCGGCCAGGGTCCCCGAGGTCGCGAGAAGCGACTCGAGGCGGCTGAGGCAGGTGGGGGCGTAGAGGGCGTGCAGCGGCTCGGCGAACCGACCGCCGGCGCCTTCCCAGACCGGCAGGAGGACGTCGAAGGTCCCGGTGTGTCTTTCGGTCCAGAAAACCATGTGGCGAATCAAACTGGTGTTCAGGAAGGGCAGGTCCCCGGCGAAAGCCCCGGTGTGGCGTCCGGGTGCCGCCCGGAGCGCGGTCAGGAGCCCACCCAGAGGACCGGCGTCCGGCGCCAGGTCGGACAGGTAGGAGACGCTCACCCCAGGGCCCCCGCACGAGGTCCTGCTTGGTCGGAGAGGGGCACCCTCGGAGTCCGGCAGTTCCGGGCGACCGACGACGAGAATCTCGTCGAAGACTTCCGCCAACTTCGTAAGACAGCGCTCGGACTGGCGCGTACCTCCGATTTCAAGCTTCCACTTGTCCCGACCGCCGAGGCGCTGCCCCTTACCGCCGGCGATGACGGCCGCCACGGTGCGGCTCGAGCCGGGCTTGGAGGTCGCCGCCTCCTCGGCCCAGCGGGCCAGAACGGGCTGGCTTCTGTCAACCTTCCCCGCGATGGCCTCGGCATCGCCGCCCTCCAGCGACCAGGTGTCTAGGATCGGACCGCCGGCGGCCCGTTCTGGGTGACCGGGCCGGGACAGGACGTGGATCCGCGGGTACGGCGTCGAGGAGAACCCCTCCGCCAGGAGCAGACGACGCGGACCGGCCGGAGCGAGGCCGAGCGCGGTTTCCGCGAGTTCCTCCAGCCGAGCCGGCCGGTCGAGCCGGCGGGAGGCAAGGACCGGCGGGTAGCCACCATCCGGCGTTCCGGGTCCGTGCCAGGCGACATAGGACCCGCCAGGCCAGGTAAGGCCGGTGACCTCGGCGCCCGCGAGCGCGAACCGCCAGGTGTCGGTGCCCGGCTGCTCCACGGCGGCCACGGCCGAGGCGTGCTTCAAGGCAAAAACGGATATCCCCGACGCCCGCAGGCAGCGGATGAGTTCGATGGCCAGCGTCGTCTTGCCGCAATCCTTGGCTCCCGTGATGAGAAGGACGGGCAAGCCGGGGCCACCGGAGAGACGGTCTCTGGGCACGGAGGGGCCTCGTCTCCCTTGCCGGCCGCCGCCTGTCGCCGCGACTGCCGGCGAGCCTATTCTGCGCCGGGCCAGGGCTATCCTTCGCGGCCGGACGGCTCGACGGCCCGCGCCGACCGCTGGCCGGGGCGACCTGCCAGGATGGCCTCCGCCGTGGTTCCCTCGTCTTCTAGCCAGCGCATACGTTGGCGGGGGTGCTTCGCGGTGAGGATCCTCCTGCTTCTGGCTCGCTTCTTCCCGGCCGGCCAAACCACGCATGTGGTCGACCTGGCCCGGGCTCTCGCACGGCTGGGGCACGACGTGACCCTTCTGAACACGATCCCCACCAACTACTTGCAGGTCAATCGGGCCGAGCACCTCCAAGACCTGGAGACCGCCGGGGTCCGCGTGATCCTGGCGCCGGCCGCGGGGATCGACCCCGATAGCCTTCTCCGCGACGGGCCTCCCCCGGAGGTCGTCCACGCCCACTCGACCCTGGACTTCGCGCTAGCCGCCTCATTGTCGGCCCGGCTCGGGGTGCCGTACGTCCTGACCGCCCACGGGCTGGGGATCAGCGGCATCGTCGCCGGCCAGTACCTAGCCGGAGCGGCCACGGTCATCGCCGTGGGGCGGCGCGGGGCTGAGGAGGTCTCGACCATGACCCCCAGAGTCGTGGTCATCGAGAACGGCGTGGACACGGAGCGCTTCCGTCCGCCCGAGCCCGGCCGGGAAGCATCTTCCGTCAGCACTAGCCCCAGGCCGCTGGCCATCCTCTACGCCGGCCGCATCGGCTCCCTGAGGCTGTCGGCGTTCCGGGCGCTGGCTTCAGCGGCCTGCCTCCTCGCCCAGCGGCGGTCCGTTCGGCTGACCGTGCTGGCCATGTCCGTGCCGCCCCTGGGCGAGCCCCTGGACGGCACGCTCAAGGCGGTCCTGGACTTCCGGGGTTGGCTGGCCGACCCTTCCCCGGTCTTCCGGGAGGTCGATGTCGTCGTCGGGTCGGGGCGAGTCATCCGGGAAGGTCTGGCCAGCGGGAAGCCGTGTCTCTTGCTGGGTTCGGCCTACCGCGGACTAGTCTCCCCCGCCTCGCTGAACCCGGCTCTGGGCCATGACTTCAGCGGGACCGATCCGTCGCGACCCCCGCCCAACGACAAGTGTATCCTGGACGACCTGGACCGGCTGGCGGAAGACCCCGGGCTGCGCCAGAGGCTGGCCGAGAACGGCCGGGACTACGCGCTGGCCCACCTCGGTCTGGAGAGGATGGCCCTTCTCACGGTCGGCGTGTACGCGAACAGTCGGAGGACCTTCACCGCCGCCCCGCTCGGGCCGAGCGGGTGAGTAGGAGTTTGTTCCGCCAGATCCACCGTCGCGAGAGCACCTGTCTTCGGAACGCATTGAGGCGGCAGACGGCGGAGAAGAGCCGGGGATGGCGATGGGCCAGCCAGAGACCGAACCCGAACAACGACGCCAGGGGCGGGTCCA
>CALMHV010000248.1 GCA_937863905.1 uncultured Bacillota bacterium | reverse complement strand
TCCGCCGGCCAGCCTCGACTGGACCCCCTACATCACCCTGACCTCCAATCAGGACGGCTGGGGCGGCTGCATCTGCCGCTCGATCACCCACTGCACGACGATGCTGAAGGAGATGGAACACCCCTACAGCCCGGACATGTCCTACTGGTGGCTCCACTACACGTACGAGCACCAGCGTGACGAGTGGCTGGCCAACCACCCGGGAGCCCCGGGCTCGGACTGGCCGCCCATCACGTGGATGATAATCGAGTCCGACCCGACCTCGGAGTTCCGGGGCTTCGCCCTGGAGGGCTCGCTGCCGTCGGACCTCGACCTGGCGGAAAGGAAGCCCTACTACGTGAACGGCGTGTGGCAGAAGGACGAGAACGGCAACAACATGTACTACATCGATTTCACCAAGGTTCCCAAACCCGACCAGGCCGACATGAACCAGGCTCTCCTTTACAAGGTCGACGACTGGAGCGACTATATCACCACCGAGTCGGCCGGAGTGTCGGGTCTTAAGTGGTACCTCTGGCGCTATGGCCCGATCACCGCTGGAGGCCCGCTGTCGACCATCAACGCGAGCTGGCAGACGGTGAGCCACTGCATCAGCGTCGTCGGCTACGACGACGCGGGGACAATGACCGCGACCATCGACGGCAAGGTGACGACCTACAAGGGCGTCTTCAAGTGCCTCAACAGCTGGGGCGACACCTGGAACGGCAACGGGTTCTTCTCCATACCCTACGACATCCTCGAGACCCAGCTCACCTATTTCCAGTACTTCGTCAACCACCCCTCGGACCGCTCCGGGTCGCCCGACGCCTACACCGCCCGCCTCAAGGTCAAGAGTTCGGAAGGCCGGCGCTGGCTTAAGGTCACGGTCGGCGTCGAGGGTCATGAGCCGCAGGTCCTCTACGAGCATCCAAACGGGAGGGCCTCGGTCTGCTATGACGACAGCACGAGCCTCACCGTCGATATCCCGCTCCCGGCCTACGCCGCCTCGCACTGGCCGCCGAGCCAGACAAACCGCTGGTACGTCGAGGTCAAGGACCTGAACGACCCTGACGACTTCAAGGCGCCCCAGATGCAGATCCTCGGCTTCACCGTGGCCAAGCTCAACCGGAACGATGCCTGCGTGACCCTGGGCCGGTTCTCCACCGACGTCTACGACGCCGCGCCGGCCGACGTGCCGAAGAACATTCCGGAACACGAGTCGACCAAGCTCTACATCCAGGGCGTTGCGAGCGGGCCGCCCATCTTCTACCCGCCCCCGCCGGAGTACACCCTCACGCTGACCAAGCCGGTCGGCGATGCCGTGCCGGGCCAGCCCCTGCTTCTGACGGGGTCCCTCACCCAGTACGGTAAGATCGGTGTCGCCCCGAGCGGCGATCCGATCTTCGGGGAGACCGGAGTCTCCGGCCAGAACGTCCGGCTCTACGAAGGCGACCTCACGGGCTGCCTCAACCTGCCGACCCAGTGGAAGCTGCTCGGTGGAATGACGACCGGTCCGGACGGCGCCTACAACTTCAGCCCGCAGCCCGCTGCCGGCTGGCGCCTCTACGCCGTGGCCGTCGTGGACTCGCAGGGCAAGTTCTTGGTTTCCACCAAGCACCTGCTCGTGCCGGTGGGGCTCTCGCAGACGGCCAGGCTTGTGCCGCCGGAACTGCCCATCGATTTGCGCACGGGCCAGTAGCAGAAACAAGAGACAAGAAGCGGGCCCGGAGTCTGCCGGCAAGAACCTAGAGCCAGCCGGCGCGCTCCGGGTCCTTGCTTCCTTGGCCGGGCAGCCGGTACAATCAGCCCGTCGAGGGGAGGCTATTTCCGTGTCTTCCGTCCTCAACGTCCTGGTCATCGGAAGCGGCGGCCGCGAGCACGCCCTGGCCTGGAAGCTGGCCTCGAGTCCGCGGGTGGCCCAGGTCTTCTGCGCCCCCGGGAACGCCGGCACGGCGGCGGAACCGGGAGTGGCCAACTTAGAGACACTGCCGGCGGCCGGGTCCGGCGCCGTCACCCCAGAACGCCCCTTCGATCCCCAGGACCCCCAGGCCGTCCTGGCCCTCGCCCGTCACCTCCAGGCCGGCCTCACCGTGGTCGGGCCGGAGGACCCGCTGGCCGCCGGGGTCGCCGACGTCTTCGCCGAGGCCGGACTGCCCCTCTTCGGGCCAACCCGGGCGGCGGCCCGACTTGAGTCGAGCAAGGCCTTCGCCAAGACCTTCATGGACCGCCAGGGCATCCCCACCGCCCGCTTCGAGGTCGCCGAGACGCCCTCCGCCGCCCTCGCCGCCGTGGCCCGCTTCGGGTCGCCGGTGGTCGTCAAGGCCGATGGGCTGGCCGCGGGGAAGGGCGTGACCGTCGCCCGCGACCGAGCGACCGCCGAAGCCGCCGTCCGTCAGGCGATGGAGGAGGGAACCTTCGGTGAGGCCGGACGCCGAGTCGTCATCGAGGAATGCCTGGAGGGTCCGGAAGTCTCGGTGCTGGTCCTGACCGATGGGGAGACCGTCCTGGCCTTCCCCCCGGCCCAGGACCACAAGCGGGCCTTCGACGGCGACCGGGGTCCCAATACCGGCGGCATGGGCGCCTACTGCCCGGCCCCGGTTCTCGGCCCGGAGGAAGAGCGGCTCGTCGGCGAGCGCATCCTGCTGCCGGCCGTCCGGGGCATGGCGGCGGCGGGAACCCCGGTCCGGGGCGTCCTCTACGCCGGGATCATGCTCACCCGGGACGGGCCCCGCGTCCTGGAGTTCAACTGCCGCTTCGGCGACCCGGAGACCCAGGTCCTCCTGCCCCTGCTCGAGGACGACTTGGCGGAGTTGGCCCTGGCGGTGGCCAGGGGGGAACTCGGCGCCTGGGCCGCCAGCCGGGGCCGGAGGCCGGCGGCCGCGGGAGGCCTGGTCGTGCCGCGTCTTGAGGTCTCCAACCGCAGCGCGGTCTGCGTGGTGATGGCCTCCGGGGGATACCCGGGGCGCTACGAGACGGGGAAGGTCATCGAGGGTTTGGAGACCGTGGAGACGAGGGAAGCGACGGGAGCGCCGGGTGAGCCGACTCCGGCGGTGAAGGTCTTCCACGCCGGGACGAAGCTGTCCGGGGGGCAGGTCGTCACCGCCGGTGGCCGGGTCCTCAATGTCGTCGCCACGGCGGCCACGTTAGGTGAGGCCAGGCGCGAAGCCTACCGGGCGGCCGGCCGCCTCCGCTTCGAGGGCGCCTTCTACCGCCGGGATATCGCGGCCTCTCCCCTGCGGCTCTAGTCGCCCGCCCGGATGGCCGCGGACCTAGTCTGCGGGCCGTCCCAGCCGCCGGTAGATCTCCCGCGCCACCGCGTCCTCCGGCTCGCCCTCGGCCACGGCGTCCGCCGCCCGCCGCACTTCCTCCGCCGACCAGGGCATGGCGATGCCTGTTCCCGCCGCTTTGAGGAGGGGGATGTCCGGGACGGCGTCACCCATGGACACGGTGTCGGCCGGGTCGATGCCCAAACGGCGGGCGATGTCCAAAAGAGCCGTCCCTTTGTCGGCGGATGAGGCGACCACGGTCACGAGCCCGCCCGGGTCACCGGCCCAGGCGGCGTAGTAGCAGGTGAGAAGATCCGGGAACAGCCTCCCGGCGGCCTCGGCCACGGCCCTCACCGGCGATAGACCTTCGTTCCCCGTCACGACCGGGGCGGCACCCTCATTCCTGACGATGTTGATGGACATGACGTCGTCCGGCCTGGCGGCCATGGCTTCATCGAGCCCGCCCTCGGAGACCTGGGCGAAGGGCAGGGTCTTGACGCCTTCCGGGAAGCGGTCGAAGCGGAGGTCGTCGCCGAGGAAGACGGAGATGATGGCTCCGGGGAAGGTCCGGGCTAGTTCGATCAGGGTCTTGGCCGCCCTCTCGGGGAGGGGGTGATTGGTCAGGATCCGGCCGGAAGGGTGGTCCACCACCCGTCGCCCGTAGTGCACTCCGAGGGGGCCGCTGATGCCCAGGTTGTCGGCGTGCGGCGCGGCCGACAGGGCGTAGCGCCGACCAGTGACCAGGGTGCACCGCACCCCCTGGGACATGGCCCAGGCCACCGCCTTGACGTTGGCCTCGCTAATCCTTTGGTCCCTACCGGTGAGCGTGTCGTCGATGTCCAGAGCCAGAAGGCGCATCATGGCCTCGGTCTTCCCGCTGCCGGCCTGGCTTCCTCCGTCAGTCACGCGACCGGCCGCGCCTGTCCCGCGCTACCCGAGCAGCCCCAAAATGAATCCGAGTTGCTCGAGGATGTCCTCTAGAGCGGCTAGCCGCGTCTGCTGGAGGGCGATGATGTGGTCGAGATGTCCCTCCAAGGCCACCCAATCCCTGCTCGCGCGGTCGGCCCGAGCCGCCTCACGCTCCGCCTGCATCTCCGGGAACGTCCCCTTCAGAGTATCGCGGCTGGCCTGGATCGCGTCCCGGGCCGCCTTGAGGGCGGCTTTGGTCTCCTCGCTCGGCTTGGTCCCCGCATCGCGCAGGGCCTGGATGCGATGCCGGATCTGGTCGTTTCCCTGCGCGCACTGGAGCCGGAGTTCCAGGGCTCTGATGTGGTTGTCGGCGATGATGTTGCTCTTCTCTCGCACCGACGGGGGCGGCGGAACAAGCTGGGTCTCCTGGGCGTAGGCCAGCCCCGTCCCGGCCAGAAGAGCCACGACTAGGGTGAGGCTCAGGAGGACGATGAGGGTCTTGCCGTTGACCTTGCGCCTGACGTTCGTCATTCGCGTTACCCTCCCTTGGAATACGTCTTGAACATGGGCCCGGCTACAGGCCGGAGTCTTGCTCGGAGTCAGTCTCGAGGATCTCCAGGATGGCCTCCAAGTCGTCGCACGTAGACTCCAGTTCCTCAAACGTGCTGTCGCCCTGGCTGGACGAACCCGCCTGGCCGCTGGCCGTGC
>CALMHV010000247.1 GCA_937863905.1 uncultured Bacillota bacterium | reverse complement strand
GACCGACTACGTCGCCCCGTGTCGAAAGGCCGTCGCCGAGCGGGCGAAGGGCCAAGGCGGCTGGCGGCGTTGGCGGGCGCAACGGCACGCGGCCCGGCTCCTGGCCTCCCTTGAGCACCTGTCGGGCGAGGCCCTCGTCCCGGGTAAGACTTTCCTACGCTCCTACGAAGGAGTGCACCGTCTTCTGAACGAGATGGGAGGGGCGCATCTGTATGCCGACGGCACAGTCCGCCGCCATCAGCCCACCGGAGCTTGACGAGGTCCGGCGGGTAGCCGAGGCGGTCCGCACGGAAGTCGGTAAGATAGTCATTGGTCTAGACGCCATCATTGACGTTCTGCTGGTCACTCTCCTCGCCGGGGGTCATTCGCTGATGGAGGGTGTTCCCGGTGTAGCGAAGACAACGCTGGCCAAGGCTTTTTCTGCCGCGTTGGGGCTTGATTTCCGCCGCATCCAGTTCACGCCGGACCTCCTGCCGGGGGACATCACCGGGACCTACATCTTCAACATGAAGACCGGCGAGTTCACGCTCAGGCGCGGTCCCGTCTTCAGCAATATCGTCCTGGCCGACGAGATCAACCGGGCCCCGGCCAAGACCCAGGCGGCCCTGCTCGAGTGCATGCAGGAACGGCAGGTCACCATCGAGGGCGAGACGATGGTGCTGGAGCCGCCCTTCCTCGTCCTCGCCACACAGAACCCGATTGAGCAGGAAGGGGTGTATCCGCTTCCTGAGGCCCAGGTCGACCGCTTCCTGGCGAAGATCATCGTCGGTTACCCTCAGCCGGAGGACGAACGCCGGATGGTCCTTCACTACCAGCAACGACCCGTCGACCCGTCGGCCGTGGTCCCGCCGGGGTGGGTGCTGCGGACGCAAGGGCTGGTCGACCAGGTCCACGCGGACGAGTCGCTCGTGGACTACATCCTGGCCCTCGCCCAAGCGACCCGGGCGCACAGCGCCGTCGCTCTTGGCGTCAGCCCCCGGGCTTGCCTGGCCCTCCAGCAGGCCGCGCGAGCGAAGGCCCTCCTCGCGGGACGCGACTACGTCATTCCGGACGATGTCCGTGAGGTGGCCCCCCAGGTCCTGCACCATCGGGTCATCCTGACGCCCGAAGCGGAAATCGACGGGCTGACCGGTCGGGCGGTGGTCGACAGTATCCTCGACCGGACGCCCATGCCGGCCGTCGAGAGCCGGGGCGCCTGATGCTTACGTGGGCAGGCGCTGCGACGACCGCGGCCGGCATCGTCTGCGCCATCCTAGGCGCCGCGTTCGGCGTGCCCACGCTCCTGGCGTTCGGGATGGTGCTTCTGGGGTATATGGCGTGGGCGGCCGTCGGGTCCGGCACCGCGGGGACGGCTCTCCGGGCGGATGGCTTGACGGTGACGCGTGACCTGCAGGGCCGGCCTGAGCATGGCGCCGTGCTCCTGGGACGGGAACTGAGCGTCGTGGTCAGGCTGGAGAACCGCCTAGCCGTCGGG
>CALMHV010000246.1 GCA_937863905.1 uncultured Bacillota bacterium | reverse complement strand
TCGGCGGCGTCGCCAATCCGTCTTGACGCCGCTCTCTTTGGCGAATCACAATCGAGAGTGGTCCTAAGTTGCGGGCCGGCCGCGCTGCCTGCCCTGACCGCCCTGGCTGCCGAGCACGGCGTCCCGTTCGCCCGCCTCGGCGCGGTGCGGGACGGCCGGTTCGTGTTGAGGTTCGGCTCGGCTCTCGTCTGCGACGAGCCGACCAGAGGACTCGCGACCATCTGGCGGGAGGCCCTGCCGAGGGCGCTCCAAGGCTGACTTAGTTACAGACAGTTTCTCTTTGAAGGGAGGGTTCCGGATGTCCGGTTTTGACGCGCGGCTCCGGCTCGGCGGCGACAGCATCCGCGAGGCCTGCGGCGTCTACGGCGTCTGGGGCCACCCCGACGCGGCCCGCCTCACGCACTACGGCCTTTTCGCCCTCCAGCACCGCGGCCAGGAGAGCGCGGGCATCGTGGCTTCCGACGGAGAGCGCATCGTCTTCCACAAAGGAATGGGCCTGGTCTCCGAGGTCTTTGACGACGAACGCGTGGCGACCCTCCCCGGGTCCATCGCCATCGGCCATGTCCGCTATTCGACCAGCGGCTCCAGTCATCTCGACAACGCCCAACCCATTGTCGTCCGGTACCGCGGCGGCTGGCTGGCCCTGGCCCACAACGGGAACCTCGTCAATGCTCTGGCCCTGCGGGCCCGCCTGGAGGACGACGGCTCCATCTTCCAGACCACGGTCGACACGGAGGTCATCGCCCACCTCATCGCTCGCAGCCGGCACGGCGCCGGCGGTGAGCTTGAGACGGCCCTGCCCGCGGCCCTGAACGAAACCCGGGGCGGGTACGCTCTCGTCGTCATGAACGAGACGACCCTCCTCGCGGCCCGCGACCCGAACGGGTTCCGCCCGCTCTCCCTGGGTCGCTTCCCCGAGGGCGGCTGGGTCGTGGCCTCCGAGACCTGCGCCTTCGACGCCACGGGCGCCGAGTTCGTGCGGGACGTGCGCCCCGGCGAGATACTCGCCATCGACCGGGACGGCCTCCGCTCCGTCCAGGCCACCTTGGCCGGCAAACCGTCGCTCTGCGCTTTCGAGTACATCTACCTGGCCCGTCCGGACTCCAACTTCGAGGGTCGCAACGTCCATGCCGTCCGCAAGGACCTCGGGCGGCGCCTGGCCCTGGACCATCCGGTCGAGGCCGACATCGTCACCGGCGTCCCCGACTCGAGCCTCTCCGCCGCCTCCGGCTACGCCGAGCGGGCCGGCATCCCGTACGAGATGGGGTTCGTCAAGAACCGCTATATCGGGCGGACCTTCATCCAGCCCTCGACGACCGCCCGCGCCTTCGGCGTCCAGGTGAAGCTGAACCCGCTCCGCAAGGTGCTCGAGGGGAAACGTGTCGTGCTCATCGACGACTCCATCGTCCGCGGCACGACCTCCCGCCGCATCGTCAGCCTCCTGCGCCAGGCGGGCGCGACCGAGGTGCACCTGCGCATCGCCTCGCCGCCCTACCGTCACCCCTGCTACTACGGGATCGACACGTCCTTCGAGAGCGAGCTCATCGCCGCCACCCGCTCCGTGGAGGAGATTCGCGAAGCGGTCGGCGCCGACAGCCTCGCCTATCTCTCATCCGAGGCCCTGCACGAGACGATCACCGGTCTTCCCGACTGGCCCGTGGCCGAGCGCCTGTGTCTGGCTTGCTTCACGGGGAAGTATGAGGTCCCGGTCGACGGGGCCCGCGGCAAGTTCGAACTCGAGGAGGGGAAAGGCGGGAGGGCATGAAGCGACCGCTCACCTACCGCGACTCCGGGGTGGACGTCGACGCCGGGAACCGGGTCGTCGACCTCATCCGGGGCTTCGCCGCCGCGACGGCCCGCCCGGAGAGCGTGGGAGGCATCGGCGGGTTCGGTGGGCTTATGGGCCTGCGTCCGGCGCCGGCCGGGGTCCCGCCCGCCGGGGCGGCCGTCTCCCGCTGGCGCGACCCCGTCCTCGTTTCCGGGGCCGACGGCGTCGGGACCAAGCTGAAGCTGGCCTTCATGCTGGACAAGCACGACACGGTCGGCCTCGACTGCGTGGCCTACAACGTGAACGACATCGCCTGCAGCGGGGCCGAGCCCCTTCTCTTCCTCGACTACATCGGGGTGGGGCGCCTGGTCCCCGAGAAGGTCGCCTCCATCGTCAAGGGAGTCGCGGCCGGGTGTCTGGCCGCCGGGTGCGCCCTGGTCGGCGGGGAGACGGCCGAGCTTCCGGGCCTCTACGCCCCGGAAGAGTATGACCTGGCCGGGTTCGCCGTCGGGGTTGTCGAGCGGGACCGGGTCATCGACGGCCGGAGGGTCGTCGCCGGCGACGTCCTGGTCGGGCTCGCCTCGACCGGTCTTCAGTCGAGCGGTTTCTCGCTTGTCCGCCGGGCGGTGTTCGACACGGCCGGACACCGGCCCGAGGAACAGGTGGCCGAGTTCGGCCGCACCTTGGGCGAGGAACTCCTGACCCCCACCGCCATCTACCCGCGGGTCCTTCTCGAACTCGGGGGCCGCTTCGACATCAAGGCGATCGTTAACATAACCGGGGGCGGTTTCTACGACAATATTCCCCGGGTCATGCCGGACGGCCTCGGGGCCCGCGTCCGGCGCGGTTCGTGGCCCGAGCCGCCCGTCTTTGACTTCGTCCGCCACTGCGGGCAAGTCGAGCCCGTCGAGATGTTTCGCACCTTCAACATGGGCGTAGGTATGGCCCTGGTCGTCCGGGCCGACCAAGCCGACGCTGTCTGCCGGGCCGTGAGGGAGTGGGGCGGG
>CALMHV010000245.1 GCA_937863905.1 uncultured Bacillota bacterium | reverse complement strand
GACCGCGGCGTCGGAGGACATCGGTCAGCAAGGCCGCGGCCATCGGGCTGCGGCACGTGTTGCCGCTGCAGACCAGAAGGATGAGTCCGGGCGACTCGGCGGGGACCGGCGGGCCGGCCGGCCCGGCAACGAGCGCGGCCCCGGCGGCCCGCGCCAGCCGGTCGTTCACGGCCACGCCGATGCCGTCGGGGCGCAATCCTTCGGCCACGATGACGTCGGCCCCCAAACCGTCGAGGTCCCGCAACGCGGCGAACAGCCTGGCGGCGATCTCGTCGGCGCGATGCCGGCTGCCCCAGGCGACGACCACGGGGGCGGCGGCGGGGTCGGGCGGGACCGGCCCGCCTTCGGCGGCCGCCGCCCATGTCGCGAGCCGCGGCAGGTGCCTCGGCAGTTCCGACGCCGTCTCGTCCGTGCAGGCCACCGCGACCTTTCGGCCGGCGGCCATCTCGTCTCGAACGACTCGGGCCACGGCCGGGGCGACTTCCCCGGCGGGCGGCGGCAGCACCAGGACGAGCCGTGTCCGGGGCGAGTAGTGGCGATGGCGGAGTCCGGGTGAGCGAGCGGCCTCGTCCGGCTCGGGTGACCGCACTCTCACCTCGCCGAGGACCCGCCGGAGTTGCTCCACCGTCACCCCGCCGGGCCGCAGCACCACGGGCGCCGGGCCGGTGAGGTCGAGGACCGTGGACTCGAGCCCCACGGAGCAGGGACCGGCGTCCAGGATGTAGTCGATGAGGCCGTCCAGGTCGGACAGGACGTCGGCCGCCCTGGTCGGGCTCGGGCGGCCGCTCGCGTTGGCGCTGGGGGCGGCCACCGGCACGCCGGCGAACCGTATCAGTTCAAGGGCCACGGGGTGCGCGGGCATCCGGATGGCTACCGTGTCCAGGCCGCAGGATACCTCGGCGGCGACGGCCCCGGTCCGGCGGAAGACGAGACTCAGCGGACCCGGCCAGAATGTCCGCATCAGAGAAGCGGCCTGGTCGGTCACCTCGCGGACGAGCGGCCGGACCTCGTCGGGCGAAGCCACGTGGACGATGAGAGGGTTGTCGGGAGGCCGGCCCTTCGCGGCGAAGACGCGGGCCACGGCCGGACCGCTGCAAGCGTCGGCCCCGAGTCCGTAGACGGTCTCGGTCGGGAAGGCGACCAGGCCGCCCCGGTTAAGGCAGCGGGCCGCCTCGCGGATGACCCCGGGGTCGGGGTGGGCCGCGTCCACGGAAAGCACGGTCGTCCGGCCCCTGGTCCGAGCGTCGCCGTCCGACATGGTCCTCCCGCCCTCCCTTGGCTGAGCAGGCTAGGTTTTCCGCTAGCGGGTATTTTGTCCTGCCGCTGCGGACACGACCCGTTCGTGCCCGGCCAGGTCGCGGTGGGCGGCGGTGGCGGCGAAGAGACCGGTGGCCTCCAGAAGCGACCGGACGGCCGAGGCCTGTCCGAACCCGACCTCCAGGCAGACGAAACCATACGGGGCGAGGTAGTCCGGGAGTTGGGCCGCCAGCCGGCGGAAAAGGTCGAGCCCGTCCGGCCCACCCAGCAGGCCGGCCACGGGTTCGTAGTCGCGGACGTCGGGGGGGAGGCCCGCCCAGTCCGCCTCGGACACGTAGGGCAGGTTGGCGACCACACCGTCCAGGACCGGTCGGGGGTCGATGACAGCCAGGGCCTCGAGGAGGTCGCCCGGGTGGAAGGTGACGCGATGGGGCGGCCCTTCCGGCAGCAGGCGGGCGGCGTTCCGGGCCGCGCAGGCGAGGGCCGCGGCGGAGATATCCGTGGCCAGGATAGCGGCCCCGGGGAGAAGACGAGCGAGGGCGAGGGCGACCGCGCCGGAGCCGGTCCCGACGTCGGCCAAGCGAAGCCCGCGCCCGGGCCCGGCCAGGGACACCGCGACCTCCACGAGCAATTCGGTCTCGGGCCGCGGGATGAGGACGCCGGGCCCGACCTCGAACTCCAGGGACAGGAACTCGCGACGGCCCGTGAGGTAGGCCACGGGGCAGCGCGCCCCCCGGCGGGCGACAACGTCCCGGAAGCGGACGGCCTCGTCCGGGGTCAGGATTTGTTCGGGGTGGGCCAGGAGAGCTTCGCGCCGCCGGCCCGTCACATGGGCCAGCAGGACTTCGGTGTCCAAGCGAGGCGTGTCGCAGCCGGCCCGACGCAGCCGGTCCGCCGCCCAGCGCAGGGCCTGCCCGGCGCTGGCCGGCTCGGGAAGGTCGCCCGGCGGTTCAGCTTTGGCCACGGCGCCGGCCCTACTCGGCCTTGCGGAGCTGTTCGGTCTGGACCGAGGTGGCCAGAGCGTCGATGATCTCGTCGAGATCTCCGTCCAGGATGAGGGCGAGCTTGTGCGTGGTGAGGCCGATGCGGTGGTCGGTCACGCGGGTCTGCGGGAAGTTGTAGGTCCGGATGCGCTCGCTGCGGTCGCCTGTGCCCACCTGCGACCGGCGCTGCTGGGCGACCTCCTCGTGCTGCTCCTCCTGGGCCTTGGCCAGAAGCCTGGCCCGCAGGACGCGCATGGCCTTGTCGCGGTTCTTGTGCTGCGACTTCTCGTCCTGGCAGGTCGCGACGATGCCCGTCGGGATGTGGGTGATGCGCACGGCGGAGGCGGTCTTGTTCACATGCTGGCCACCCGGGCCGCCGGCGCAGTAGGTGTCGATCTGCAGGTCGTTGGGGCCGATGTCGATCTCGACCTCTTCCGCTTCGGGCAGCACGGCCACGGTGGAGGTGGAGGTGTGGATACGGCCGCTTGACTCGGTCTCCGGCACTCGCTGAACGCGGTGGACGCCGCTCTCGTACTTCAGCCGGCTGTAGGCGCCCTCGCCCTCAATCACGAAGATGACTTCCTTGAAGCCGCCGATGTCGGTCGGGGTCGAACTCACGAGTTCGGTGCCCCACCTCTGGCGCTCGGCGTACCGCGTGTAGGAGCGATAGAGTTCGGCCGCGAAGAGCGCGGCCTCGCCGCCCCCGGTCCCGGCGCGAATCTCCACGATGACGTTCTTCTCGTCGTTGGGGTCACGCGGCAGGAGAAGGACGGTGAGGCGTTCCTCGAGTTCCTCCTTGCGGGCCTTCAGCGTCTTGATTTCATCGTCGGCCATGGCGCGGAGTTCGGCGTCGCGCTCGTTCTCCAGGAGTTCCCGGGCCCCCGCCATCTCCTGGTCGACCCTGCGCCACTCGCCGTAGGCGAGGACGAGCGGCTCAAGACGCGAGCGCTCCTTGGCGACCTCCCGACTCCGGTTCTGGTCGGATAGGACGACCGGGTCGGACAACATGCCGGTCAGGTCCCTGAACCTCTTCTCGATGTCGTCGAGCCTCTCGAACATGCCGCATCACCATTCAAAGCGGCCCCCGTAGGGGGGGCCGCGTGTCGCAGGCATTATAGCACGCCCGGATTTGCCGGTTCAAACGCCGGACT
>CALMHV010000244.1 GCA_937863905.1 uncultured Bacillota bacterium | reverse complement strand
GCTCCTCGCGAGGAGTGTGAGGCGCCGCCCCGGCCGGAGGCCGGGGCGGCGCTTCCTTCTCTGGCAGGGATTATCCCGGTTCCTCCGAAGTTTCCAAGTCCGTCGGACCCTATGGTCGGCGCGACGCCCGGAGGAGGCACCGCCGATGAAGAAGCTGCTTACGACTGTTCTCGTCGCTGTCGTCCTGGCGGCCGTGGGGGGCAACGTGGTCGTGGCCGCTCCGGGCGACCTCTCTCCCTGCCGGGCGTTCTTGGACATCGCCGGCCACCCAGCGGAGGAGGCCCTGACCATTCTGGGCGCTCTGGGTGTCTTCACCGGGGGTTTCGGCCTCGGCGGCCTGGTGCAGCCTGACGATATCATTAGCCGGGCGCAGTTCTGCAAGGTCGTCATCATCGGCACGGGCAGGGAAGCCCTGGCCGAAAGCCTGGAGCACTCAAGACCGTCTTTCAAAGACAGCGGCCTGATTCCCTCGTGGGCCTGGGGCTTCGTCAACGCCGCCGTGGGCCAGGGCATCATCAACGGCTACCCGGACAAGACCTTCCGGCCCGACGACCCGGTGACCTACGGCGAGGCCGTCGCCATGCTCGTCCGCTCCATCCCGGGCCACAACGGGCGGGTGCCTCCGGCGACCTGGCCGACCAACTACACCTCCTACGGGGCCACCAAGGGCTTCACCGGAGGCGTGTCCGCCAGCGTCCCCAACGCGCCCTGCACGCGCGGGGACATGGCCCGGATGCTCGTGGCCACGATGCAGGTCGACCCCCTGGACGGAAGCGGCCTCCCCGATACCGACGGCGCCATCCTCGAGGACCACCAGAGATGGTGGACGGGGACCCTGACCGGCCGGACCGGGGGCGAGATCAGCCTGGGCGACCAGGCCGGTCCGATAGCCCTCGGTGACCCCGTGTACATGCTCAACGCCTCAAGCTACGACGTGTGCCGGGGCGGCGAGGTCCTGTGCGTGGCCGACGCGGCCCGCCGGGTCGTGGTCATCAGCCGGAGGAGCGGAGGCGCCACTGCCGGCTACTTCCGGCAGCTGGGTGCTGACGCGACAGGCCCGTACCTGGAGGTCAAAGAAGGCGACAAGAGGTTCTACTACACGGGGTCGGTGAAGGTCGTCCTGAACAAGGACGGCGTGACCTCGAACACCCAGGCCAGCCTCAGGGAAGGCGACTACGTCGAGGTCACGCTCAACGCCTCCGGCCTGGTCACGGCGGTGAAGGCTACCCGGTACGACGTCATCTGCGTGAGGACGGGCTCCGGGCCGGACTACGCGTACGCTCCTCACCCCGAAGATTACGTCTTTTCCTTCAGCCCCTCGAGCTCGGGCCAGTCGGCCCGGCTCGTCCTGCCGGTCATCTCTCCCTTCCACTACTTCCGGCCCGGCTCGGGCTGGCTCATGACCGCCTCGGCGGGGTTTGAAATCGGCGCCCAGGCCGAGGTCTATGTCAACAGCCTGAGGCGGACCCGCGACGAGCTCGCCGAGAAGGACGTCGTCAAGATGGCCACTTTCGGCGCCAAGGGGTACACCGACCAGAACTCCATCGTCTACGTCAGGGCGACCCGGAGCGTGGTCGAGGGCACCGTGGTCTCCAACGGCTCAAAGACCGACGCCGAGGGCGTCCACTACTACACGAGGCTGAAGACC
>CALMHV010000243.1 GCA_937863905.1 uncultured Bacillota bacterium | reverse complement strand
TCTCGGGTGTCGGGTGTTGTAGTCGGCGATGCGGCGGAACTCGGCGAAGATGACGGCCTGGACGAGGCGCCGCCGTTCCTTGATGGGCTGAGCGGGCGCAACCTGGGAGAAAGGCACGACGTGGAGGTAGTCCTCGTCATCTTCCCGCCAAGCCAGTACCAGGTCGTCTTCACGCGGTATGGTTGTGTAGTTGACGAGGTAGTAGACGGGCAGGGACTGTCCCTCGGGCTTGAACTCGACGACGAAGCGGGCCCCCTCGCCCATGCGGATGGGGAAGGGGAGAAACTGCAACGGGCTTTGGCCGTGGCGCAGCCCCGGTTTCTGAGGGTCGACTACCCAGAGCACGTTGAGGTATTTGGCCTCCCCGAAGCGGCCGACGAGCTCGCGTAGAGCGGCCCGAAGGTCGGGTGGGCCGTCACTGGCGGCATACCCCCAGAACCACTCGAGGGGCCGGCCCAAGCTTTCGGCGATTGCGAGGAGGGAGAAGGCTGAGGGGCGCCGGACCAGGTTCTCGTAGTTCGCGACTGCGGCGGGGGTAAGGCCGATGCTCCGCGCCAAGTCGGCCTGAGAAAGCCGGGCCTCCTTCCGGGCCAGTTGGATGCGGGTAGCTATCAGTCGATAGAAAGCCTCGGCGTCTTCGGTGACGTCCGGCGTAACGAACTCCTCGTTCTTCTCTTCCTTGCGCGGCATCAAGCCCACTCCCTGTGCGTTCGTCTGGGTGTCCGTAGGGTTTACAATTCGGACACGCCAACTGGATTCCCTTCTTCCCAGTCTGTCCTTATGCGAGTATAGTTTATGCATACGGAACGTGAAGGAGGGCGGTCTAATGTTGGAGGGTCTAGCTGAGGCGTTGGAGCGGGAGCGCGAGGCCGTCCTCGTGGAGATCGCGGTCGCGGCGTTCCCGGGACGGACCGAGGCAGGGGTGCGGGCGGCTGAGGGCTCCGACGCCAGCGGTTCACTCGGTGCAAGGGAGGGAACCTGTGAACGCGTGGCGGAGTGACGTGGAAGCGAGCGAGAGGCCGGGGGCTCCAGTAGGTTGGAGCAATACCCGGCTCTATCTATGTGGCCAGGGCGGAATCGAAGCTGTTCGGGCGAGCGGGCACGTCTGGCGCGACCAGGCCGGCGCACGCCCGGGGGCCGGAGGCCAGGCGCGGCGCCGGCCTGGCGTCAGGTCCGCGGACTACGAACAGCACCGGGCGGCCAACCTGCGGAAGGCCGCGGGGCGGGTGCGAAGGTACGTCAAGGTCAACGGCCTCCGCTATCTCTGGTCGTTGACCTTTCAGGCCAATGAGAGCGACGTGGGGGTGGCGGACCGGGCGTTCTGGGAATTCAGCCGTTGGCTCGGGGCCCAGGGCGTGCTATGGCTGGCGGTGCGGGAGTTCCAGAAGAGGGGAGCGGTTCACTATCACTTGGCGGTTGACCGCTTCCTGAGTCACACGGCGCTGGCGGCCGCATGGGGGCAAGGCTATGTCTTCGTGACCGGGCCGGCTCACGGTGGGAAACCCGGCGCGGCTGCGGGCTACCTGACCAAGTACCTGGTCAAGGAGATTGATGATAAGAGGTTTGTGGGTCGGCACTCCTACCTGCGCTGTGCCGGCCTCGCGGTCTGGGAGGTCGAGGACACCTTCACACGGTCCGAGGAGGAGTTCATCGAGTTGATGGCGGGACTTGCGGACCTCTACGGATGGGCGACCTCCTATTGCAGGCGCGGCGGCGAGTTCCAGACGTACGGAGCAGGGCCGCCATAACCTAGGGGCCACCCGTTAGGGAGAACCCGGCCCCCGCAAGCCCGAGTCAACGGGCGCCGATCCGCGTGGCCTTCGGACGCGGACGGCGGCGAAGCGCACCCTTGACGCGGGCGTCGGGGGGCCCAAAATCGCCCGCGCGGGTGGCCCCGCGGCGTTCGCCGGCGGGGCCGGGTTCGCCCAGCGGAGATTGGGCGGCGTCCGGCTCTTTTACTCGAACCAAGCCAAGAAGCTTGTCCGGAACCGTGCGAAGAAGGTTGTCTGGGAGGAGCAGCATGCGGTGCCGAGGAATGGATGTGTTGGATAGTCATGGTTTATGGGAGGCTGCGATGTTCGAC
>CALMHV010000242.1 GCA_937863905.1 uncultured Bacillota bacterium | reverse complement strand
GGGCTGAGGTTGACCCGGAGGACGTTTGCCGGCGTGGGCGTACCCGACGGCGCGGGGCGGCCGACCCTGACCGCGAAGAGGTCCGGCCTCTCCTCGCTCACCGCCCGGACCTCGAGCGGGGGGAGCGGAAAGGTTCGAGCCAGGAGGGCCCGGGCCTCCGGGTCGAGGCCGCCCACCGAGTCGGAGAACGACTGCATCCCGCCGACCGTCGTCGTCACCTCGTGGAGGGTCCGGCGCTGGGCCGGGGTGAGACGGGACTTCCCGAGGATGAAGACGTCCGGGTCCAGGACGAAGAGGGTCCCGTTCATGAACCAGCGGCCAAGGACGGTCCGCAGGGCGGCCAGGTTGGAGACGCGCTCCCGGTAGCGGCAGAAGGACAGAAGCTTGCTCTCCCAGACCGGGGCGGTATCGGCGCCGAGGCGGTTGTAGTCGCAGAGGCCGGCGGCCGAGGCCAGGGGCGCCCCGCAGGCCAGGAGACGCCCGGGCGCGACCTCCCGGAGAAGGCGCATGGCCTCGCGCATCCGCTGCGCCCGGGTGCGACCGCCCCAGGGCCGCAGGGCGGCGGCGTAGAGGAAATCGGCTTTGACCAGGCCGAAGCCCCATTCGTGGATGGCCTCGCCGACCCGGCGGACGTAGTCGGTGACCTCGGGCCGGGAGAGGTCAAGCGGGTAGATGGACGAGCCCCATCCGGGGTTCCAGCCCGCCTTCCAAGGTCGCGTCCAGCCGCGCGCGTGGGCCTCTGACTGGCGAATGGCCACGAAGGGAGCCACCCAGAGACCGGGCTCGAAGCCCTTGCCGCGGATAGCGGAGGCCAGGTCCTTCATGCTCGCCGGCCCTCCCGCCTGGGCGGCGCCCGCGAACCGGGGCGAAAGCTCCAGCCAGTCCCCGACCGCCGCCTGCCAGCCATCGTCTATCTGGACGAAATCGAGGGGGAGCCCGGTCGAACGCAGGGACTCCGCCTCGGACAGGATGTCCTTGGCGGTGACCCGGGTGTAGTAGTTGTACCAAGAGTTCCAGCCGCCAGGACGGTGGGGAAGGCGGGGGACGAGAGTGCCGGGGGCCCAGTCGGGGGCGCCCCGGCCGAGTTCGCTTCGGGTGACCTCGGCCAGCCGCGCCGCGTAGGCCCGGACGAGAGGGAGAAGGGGGCTGTCCGCCGCGTCCGGCAGGGGGTGCCCCTCTCCCGCCGGGGCCTCCGCCCAGAAGAGGTGGGCGAGGACGTCTCCGGGCGACGGTTCCCAGCCGGCCACGTCGATCTCGGCCCACAGGCGTCCGGCTCTGTAGTCCGCGCGGAAGACCGTGTAGGCGTTGGCCTCGTTGAGCGAGCCCAGGAAGGTGACGCCGCGGCCGGTTTCGTTCGCCGCGGTCCGGCCGGGCGCTGGTCCGCCCCCATCGACCGTGTAGGTCAGCCAGTGCGAGTGCAGCCGCCCCGGACGACCGTCGTAGTCGACCCAATCGTAGTCGCCGTAGGGGCGGAGGAAGCCGAGGAGGCGCACGCCGGAAAGCCGGTCATCCGGCCCGAGGAGCCGCGTCTCCGACCAGGACTGAAAACCGTTGGCGAGGAAGCGATCGCGAAGGTTGATGCCCTCTAACTCTACGGTCAGCCGCACGAGCCGCAAACCTGGCTCAGCCGCGGACAGGCGAAGACCGGCCTCGGCCGAGGACACCGGACCAGAGGTGGGTAGGCCACTCCCGAACGACTCCAGCCCCACCAGGCTGTCCCGGAGGGGCAGGAACCCCGCGAGTCGTTCAAGCCTCCCCGCCCGCGTCAGGTATTCCAGGCGAACCTCGCCCAGCCGCACCAACTCTCGCCTCCGTCTAGGCCTTGGCCGCGACCTTCGCCTCTTCCGCGACCTTCGCCTTCGCCGCCATCTCCTCGCCGAGCTTCCGCATGACGTCGCGCAGGCGCTCGACGTCCCTCGGGAAACGGTTCACCAGCAGGATGAGAAGCAGGCCGCACGGTAGCCAGAAGAGGCTGGAGATAGCCAGGGCGGGGCCGATGGTCAGAAGCTGCACCATCCAGCCGCCGACGAAGCGGCCGAAGCCCGTGCCCAGCGAGTCCGTGAGGTTGAAGATGGAGAAGATGGCCCCGCGGTTCTCGGGGACGTTCACGTTCATCAGCATCGTCTTCACGTTCGGCCCGGTCAGGGAGGCCATCATCGCCGTCAGGAAGCCGAGGGCGACAATGGTCCAATAGCTCACCAGCGGCGCCGTGAAGACCACGACGGCCATGCCCGCGCCCACAATGGTGGTGATGCCGGAGAACAGAGGCACGCGGGAGGGCGCCTTCCGGTAGAGAACCCCGCCGACCAGCCCGCCGCTGACGATGCCGACGATATTTCCCAGGCCGAAGAACATGAAGACGGTTGTGGCGCTGGTGAGGTCGAACCCCTTGACCCGTTGCAGGTAGGCCACCAGAAAGAGCGGGATGGCCCCCCACGGCACGGTGCCCGCCATCCCCTGGAGGAAGAGGAGGAGGTTGGTCGGGATGGTGAAGAGGCGCTTGTAGTCCGAGAGTTGGATGGACCTCGGATAGACGAAGCCCTGCTCGATCATCTCCCGCAGGTTCTCCTCGGACAGGGCCCGCGGGGGCTCCTTGACGGAGAGCCAGAAGAGGAGAGCGAAGAGGAAGTTCGGCGCGGACACGAGGAGGAACGGCACGCGCCAGCCCCAGGCTGCCCCGCCGTAGCCGCCGATGATCATGCCCAGCACCGACCCGAAACCGATGGCCCCGGAGATGAGGGCCGTGGCCTTGCCCCGCTCCTTCTCGGAGAAGAAGTCGGCCACCAGGGAGAAGACGATGGGAAAGGAGGCCCCGAGACCTATGCCGCACAGGATGCGCAGGATGAAGAACTGGGTGTAGTTCGCGGCGAAGGCCGTCAGGAGACAGGGCAGCTCACCGATGAGCACGCTGAGAAGAAGGAGGATCTTGCGCGACCCCTTGTCGGCGAGGTAACCCCAGGCCAGGCTGATGATGGCCCCGATGACCGTGAAGAGGGCCGAGATGTTGCCGATGTCCGCGTCGGTAATCCCGAACTCCTGCTCGATGGCCGTGATGTTGGGAGAGAGGACGAGGTTGTCGGCGTTGAGGAAGATGGCCATGAACACCATCAGAAAGAGAACCCA
>CALMHV010000241.1 GCA_937863905.1 uncultured Bacillota bacterium | reverse complement strand
TACAACGGCCAGACCGCGAACACGGTGTTCCAGGTCACGTCAGACCCGGCCCGCGTGGCCATCGGCATCAACAAGAAGAACCTCACCCACGAGTTCCTCGCCGAGAGCGGCGTGGCGGCCGTCACCGTCCTGGGCCCCGACAACCTAGACCTGGTCCGCCTGTTCGGCTTCCGCTCCGGGCGCGAGGCGGACAAGTTTGCCGGAGCGAAGTACGAACTCTCGCCGGTCGTCGGGTGCCCGGTTCTCTCCGACGGCCGGGCCTACCTCGAGCTTCGCCTCGACCGGTCCCGGGCCAGCGACGCCGGCACCCACACCATCTTCGTCGGTGACGTGGTGGGCGGCCGGATCCTGGGCCAGGGCGAGGTCATGACCTACGCGGACTACCGCGAACTGCGCTCGCGACCGCCGGCGGGGGGGCAGACCGGGGAGGGGGCGACGGCGCGGGATGTCCAGAACGCCGTCACCGCCTTGAACCTCGAGTTCGGGGCGACGAAGCGGTATGAGCACCAGATAGCTGAACTCCGGAACCCGGGGCTCGTCTCGCTCCTGGAGGGAGTGAAGCGCACCGAGGGCGACCATGTCGAGGCCTCCCTGGCCTTCATCCAGCGGAACACTCCCCCGGGGGCCAAGGGCTTCGGGCGCGCCGAACTCTACCTCCAGTTGAACCTCGACTTCGAGAAGGTGGCCACCGCCACCTATGGTCGCTTCGCCGGCGAGGCCTCCGACCCCGACCTGAGCGCCGCCTTCAAGGAGATGGCCAGGTCGGAGGCCGGGCACGTCAACATCTTCCGGCAGGCTCTCGACGAGGTGAAGGCCGGCCGGACCCCGGTCGCCTTCTACTGCCCGGTCTGCGGCTGGGAGATCGACTACGGCGCGAGCCCCGCCGAGGGCAAAGAGGAGCGGTGCCCGCGGTGCGGCGCTCGCTTCCGCTTGACGCTCCGGGACGGGGAATGGGACCCGGCCAGGGTGTGAAAGGGCTGGACAAACGTCTGGACGGCGGTTAGAGTATTATGC
>CALMHV010000240.1 GCA_937863905.1 uncultured Bacillota bacterium | reverse complement strand
CCGGGCTCCCTGGTTGACCCTCCCGGCATGGGCTGCTAGTATCCTGCTAACGATAGCCCTGTTCGAGGCGGGGGGCGGCCGGGTGGAAGCGAGGCGGACGAGACTCCACGAGGGCAAGGCCAAGATCGTCTGGGACGCCGGTGACCCCGACTCCTACGTTATGGAGTACAAGGACGACGCGACGGCCTTCGACGGCGCAAAGCGCGGCCGGATCGGCGGCAAGGGCCACTGCAACAACCTCATCTCGGCGGTCCTCTTTGAGCTGCTCGAGCGCGAAGGTGTTCCCACCCACTACCTCGGCACCCTCGGCGACCACGAGATGCGGGTGCGCCGTCTGACCATCGTGCCGGTCGAGGTCGTCGTGCGCAACGTGGCCGCCGGGAGCCTGGCCAAGCGTCTCGGGCTGGCCGAAGGCACGCCCCTGACCCGTCCGGTCCTAGAACTCTACTACAAGAGCGACCCCCTGGGCGACCCGATGGTCAACCGCTACCACGTGGCCGCCATGGGCTGGGCCTCCGAGGCCGAGATGGACCGCATCGAGAGCCTGGCCCTCCGGGTGAACGGCATCCTCGGTCGGGCCTTGGGCGACTGCGGCCTGCGTCTCATCGACTTCAAGCTGGAGTTCGGGCGGACGCTGTCGGGCGATATGGTCCTGGGCGACGAGATCTCCCCCGACACCTGCCGCCTTTGGGATACGACCACCAGCGAGAAGCTGGACAAGGACCGCTTCCGCCGCGACCTAGGTGGCGTTGAGGAGGCCTACCAGGAGGTCCTGCGCCGCGTGCAAGCGGCGGCCCCGAAGTGGAGGGGGGAGGGGAAGGGAGCGGCCGCTCCGGCCGCCGAGGCTGTCCCCGCCATCGCCCAGGCCCACGTCTACGTCACGCCCAAACGGACCGTCCTCGACCCGCAAGGCGCGGCCGTCGAGAACGCCCTCAAGACCATGGGTTACGGAGAGGTTCGGAGCGTACGCGTCGGCAAGTTCATCGTCCTGGAACTGGAGGAGGCCGACCTTCCTTCGTCCGGCGGGCCGCAGGCCGGCCCGACCGCGGCCGAGCGCCTCCGCCGGCGCGTCGACGACATGTGCCGGAAGCTCCTGTCCAACCCGGTCATTGAGGACTACCGGGTGGACATCCTCCCGCCGGGGAGGGCGGAGTGATTGGCGTGGCCCATCGCCCCGTCCGCTTCGGGGTCATCGTCTTCCCAGGCTCCAACTGCGACTCCGACTGCTACCATGTGGCGGTCAACGTCTTGGGCGAGAAGGGCGAGTACGTCTGGCACGGGCGCACCGACCTAGGCGGCCTGGACTGCCTCATCTTGCCGGGAGGTTTCTCCTACGGCGACTACCTCCGCACCGGGGCCATCGCCCGCTTCTCGCCGGTGATGGCCGAGGTGGCGCGCTTCGCCGGGGCCGGCGGTCTGGTCATCGGCATCTGCAATGGCTTTCAGATCCTGCTGGAGGCCGGCCTCCTCCCCGGGGCCATGCTCCGCAACCAGAGCCTCCAGTTCCGCTGCCACTACACGCACCTGCGGGTCGAGAACGCCGGTACGCCCTTCACCCGGCATTGCCGCCCCGGCCAGGTCCTGCGTCTTCCCATCGCCCACGCCGAGGGCAACTACACGGCGCCCCCCGAGACCCTGGCCGAACTCGAGCGGGAGGGGCGCGTGGTCCTCCGCTACGTGGACGAGGCGGGTGAGCCCACCGCCGCGGCCAACCCGAACGGTTCGGCGGCCAACATCGCCGGCATCGTGAACCGGGGAGGCAACGTCTTCGGTCTCATGCCGCACCCCGAGCGTTGCGCTGAGGAGGTCCTCGGCTCCACCGACGGGCGGTTCATCTTCGACTCCATTGTCGCCCACGTCCGAGAGATGGCCGGGAAAGCCGCGAGCGGAGGCGGACCCCGATGAACCCAGCGGCCGCTCCCTGGACCGAGGTCGGCCTGACGGCCGCCGAGTACCGCCTCATCACCGAGCGACTCGGCCGTGAGCCGAACCACGTCGAACTGGGCATGTTCGGGCTGATGTGGTCGGAGCACTGCAGCTACAAGACCTCCAAGGCCCACCTCAAGCTTCTCCCGCAGAGCGGGAAGCGCATCGTCGTCGGTCCGGGCGAGAACGCCGGCGTGGCCGATCTCGGCGACGGCTTCGTGGTCGTCTGGAAGATCGAGAGCCACAACCACCCCTCGGCCATCGAGCCCTACCAGGGCGCGGCCACCGGGGTCGGCGGCATCCTCCGCGACATCTTCACCATGGGCGCCCGGCCCATCGCCTGCCTTGACTCGCTGCGTTTCGGGCCGCTGGACGACGCGCGCGTCCGCTACCTCGTGGGCGGAGTGGTGGCCGGCATCGCCGGTTACGGAAACACGACGGGCATCCCGACGGTCGGGGGCGAGATGGCCTTCGACGAGTGCTACCGCGACAACTGCCTGGTGAACGTGATGGGCGTCGGGCTCCTGGCCGGCGACCGCCTCATTCGCGGGCGGGCCGAGGGACCGGGGAACCCCGTGCTCCTTGTCGGGAACCGCACCGGGCGTGACGGCATCCACGGGGCCAGCCTCCTCGCCTCGCGGGAGTTCGACGAGAAGGCCGAGGAGTTGCGCCCAGCGGTTCAGGTGGCCGACCCGTTCGTGGAGAAGCTGCTCATCGAGGCCTGCCTGGAACTGGCCAAGTGGGACGGTCTTGTCGGCATCAACGACCTCGGGGCCGCCGGGCTGACCTCGGCCGCCTCGGAGATGGCCTCGCGGGCCGGCACCGGCCTCGATCTCGACCTAGCTTTGGTCCCGCGGCGTGAGCCCGGGATGAACCCTTACGAAGTGATGCTTTCCGAGTCGCAGGAACGCATGCTGGTCGTCGTCGAGGCCGGCCGCGAGGGGGAGGCCCTCGCCCTCTTCGAGAAGTGGGGCCTCGTCGCGGCGGTCATCGGCCGGGTAACGGACGACGGTGTCCTGCGCCTCCGGGACAGTAGCCTTCGGACGGCCGGCAGCCGCGACCGCGCGACGCCAGGTGGTGACGGCGTGGTCGTGGCCGAGGTCCCGGCCCGCCTCCTGGCCCACGACGCTCCGGCCTACGAGCGGCCGATGGCCGAGCCGGCCTACCTGGCCGAGGCCCGCAAGCTCGACCTGGGGCGCCTCCCGTCGCCGACCCTCGAAGGCCTCACCGGTCCGAGCGACCCGGACGCCGTCCACCCCGCGGCCATCCTTTGCCGCCTCCTGGCCTCGCCCAACATCGCCTGTAAGGAGTGGGTGTGGCGGCAGTACGACCACATGGTCCGGACGAACACCGTCGTCCTGCCGGGGTCGGACGCGGCGGTGCTGCGGCTGAAGCGGGAAGAGGGGGGCGGGACCGCGGCCGTCGCGGGTCTCGCCGGCACGCCCGCTGCGGAAGCCCCCGTCCGTGGCATCGCCCTCTCCACCGACGGCAACGGCCGCTACACCTATCTTGACCCCTACCTGGGCGGGGCCCAGGCCGTGGCCGAGGCGGCCCGCAACGTCGTCTGCGCCGGCGCCGAGCCGATCGGCCTGACCAACTGCCTCAACTTCGCCAGTCCCGAGGACCCCGGGGTGATGTGGCAGTTCCGCCGGTGTGTCGAGGGCCTGGCCGAAGCCTGTCGCGTCCTGGAGACCCCGGTCACCGGCGGCAACGTCAGCTTCTACAACGAGACAATGGGCAAGGCCATCTTCCCGACGCCCGTCGTCGGCATGCTTGGCCTGCTCGAGGATATCGAGCACCGCACCACCGCCGGCTTCAAGCGGGCCGGCGACGCCGTCCTCCTCGCCGGGGAGACCCTCGAGGAACTCGGCGGGACCGAGTACCTCAAGCTCGTGACGGGCGAGGTCCGCGGCCTCCCGCCCACCCTTGATCTCGGGCGCGAGAAGGCCCTCCAATCCTTCGTCCTGGCCGCCATCCGGGCCGGCCTGGTTCGTTCGGCCCACGACTGCTCCGAAGGCGGTCTGGCGGTGGCCCTGGCCGAGTGCGCCTTCTTGGCCGAGCCGGGAGCGGCCGGCGTGGAGGCCGACGT
>CALMHV010000239.1 GCA_937863905.1 uncultured Bacillota bacterium | reverse complement strand
CCAACCGAGGCCCATCGTCTCCAAGACGTACCGGGCCCTCGCCTTGGCCGTGTGCTTCTCATGGCAGAGCTTCTTGCCCGCGGCGGCAATCCGGCTGAGCCGCGGCTCATCGGCCAGGAGAGCCCGGAGCTTGATTACGAGTTCCTCAGGCTCGTCGAAGAAGACGACGCTCTCACCGTCCACGTAATTGTCGGGGATGAGGGTCCGGGGACGGCTGCTCGCGAGGAGGGCTCCGTGGTAGGGGATTTCCCAGTAGCGGAAGGTGTCGGTGCCCGCGCCGCGGGCCGAAACCGCTATCTTGCTCCGGTTGAGGAGCCAGCAGAATTGCTCGCGGGGGATGTCGACGCCAACCATGACCAGAAACCCCTCACGCTCCAGGACCTGGGCGACCTCGAGCCGGAACGGGTGGGTGTTCCGAACCACATAGGAGACGTCGATGTCGCGGGTCGTCTCCTCCGCGTCCATCACCCGTTCGGGAGCGGCCATGGTCAAGGGGTAGAGGCCCTCCTGGGCCTCAGGGGGGTAGAGGTCCATCTGGAAACGGTGCGTAGTCCCTAGACCGGGCGGGAAGATGAGTCGCCCACCTATCTCCTCTCCGTTGACTAGAGCCACCGGGACTTCCGGGAAGTACCCCCGAATCTGCGCCCAGGTCTGGAGCGCCGGTGGTCGGGTGCAGAGGACCACGCCGGCGATGTCGTTTCGTTGCTCGATGAGGCGGGCGATGCCGATTGGCCGACGGTGGGGAGCATGGTCGACCA
Organism: uncultured Bacillota bacterium; assembly: GCA_937863905.1. GTDB lineage: Bacteria > Bacillota > Sulfobacillia > UBA995 > UBA9673 > CALMHV01. The sequence goes on along the minus strand of CALMHV010000239.1, from coordinate 13,281 downwards.
TGGGCGGATAGAGGTTGTACTGGAAGGCCGCGTAGTCCTTGAAGGGATAGCAGTGGACCCTCTCCGGACCGAGCAGGTCGTCGAACCCCTCGTGCAAGATGTCCTCCCCCATGTTGATGATTGGGCTGGTGATGTACAGCAGGGCCGGCATCGCGTGTCTTGCCCCTCTCGGATCCCGCGACCCGCCGCGGAAACGGTGCCATCGCCGGTCGCTCAGTCCCAATCCTATGTGGGCGGCAAGAGACCTGTTCCAGGGCCTGATCGCGTAACCAGGGGCGCCGGCGGGGCATAGCGTGGAAAGCGACAGGCCCCTGTCTTCAGGGAGGACTGACGTCGGTGCGTCTTCTTCTCATCTGCCCCAGTTGGGGCCGCCAGTGTGGGATCGCCTGGTATACCAAGAACCTCCGCCGGGGCCTTGAGTCTCTGGGCCTGGAGACCGAAGTGGCCGTTCGCCCCAGGGATCTCGAGGAGAGGTTGCGCCTGGGAGCTTTCGACGGCATCCTCATGCAGCACGAGTACGGGCTCTACTACTTCAATCTCTGCCAGATCTTGAACCTGGTCGAGAAGGCCCGGGTGCCTTTCGTGATTACCATGCACAACACCGACAACACCGGGTGGATGGCCGCCCAGCACCTCTTCCTCTTTAGTGGCCGGGCCCGGTTCGTGGTTCATTCCGAGGCGGCCGTTCGGAACATGTCGGTTGACAGCCGATGCCCGAGCTCTGACCGCATATCCGTGATTCCGATGGGCTGTCCCACGTTTGACGGCCGTCTGATCTCGGCTGAGGAAGTCAGACGGAGGCTCGGGCTGGCGCCGGAGCGTTTCGTGGTTGGGTTCTTCGGCTTCGCTTCCACCCACAAGCAGATACCGAACCTCGTCCGGGCCCTCCTCGCGAAGCCCTATCTTGACGGGTACATCCACGCCACGGCCCACCCCATGAACCCTCGAGCCGTGGACGACATCTACCGCGAATGCGACTTGCCCCGGAGTTTGTCCAGCAGCACGACGTTCCGCAACCTGACGCTGTGCCACGAGCCCATTCCCGAAGAGGAGTTCGGAGCCTACCAGAGGGCCGTGGACGCCATCGTGCTCCCCTACTCCCACCACGGAAAGTCGGTCTCCACCTCCATGATGTCCCACGAGGCCATCGCCTCGCTGCGGCCAGTGATGACGACGAGTGTCCCCTACTTCTCCGACCTCCAGGACGAAGTGCTGAAGATTGCCGATTCCAGCCCGGAGAGCATCGGAGAGGGCCTGACGAGCCTGTACCAGGATCAAGGGCTGCGTCGACGGCTAGTGGACAGTGCGAGCAGGTATGTGAAGGCCAGCACATGGCCTGACGTGGCCAGGCGCTACCTTGGCATCTTGGGATTAAGCTGACGGAGCAGGGTCCGTGAGGAGGCCGGGGCAGTTGGAGCGCATCAAGGTCGGTGCCGTGTTTGTGAACTTCCGCCGCCCGGACCTTCTCGTTCAGGCCGTCAACAGTCTGGAGACGACCCACCACTGGCGGCTATTCGTCATCGACAACGCGACCCTCAAACTCCCGTCGCTGGCCGCCGCCTGGAATCGGGGCATCGAGGCCGCCGTCGCCTGGGGCGCCGGAAGGATCCTCGTCTCCAACGACGATGTCCTCTTCCACCCCTGCACCGTAGACCATCTGGTCGAGCGGGCCGTCCTGAAGGACTACGGGTTCCTCTGCCCGTCGGATGTGGCCAAGGAGCAGGGTCTCGACCCCGCGGGCCTGGCCTCTCTAGCTCCCCCGTCGGACGGTGTGGACCGGTTTGAAGCGAACTACTCCTGCTTCATGCTCAGCCCGTCCCTCTACGACGAGATAGGTCCCTTCGACGAAGGCTTCACCCCGGCCTATTTCGAGGACACCGACTACAACTTTCGTTTGGGGCTGGCCGGGCTGCCCGGGACGACGACCACCTACGCCCCCTACTTCCACTACGGAGGCGCCAGCGGCGGACCTCCGCCAGGCAGCGCGGACCGTAACCGCCGGCGCTTCATCGAGAAGTGGAAGGACACCGTTCCCTGGGCCGAGGCTTTCGCGCGCACCGGGGGCCTCATGTCGGACGGAGGTTGATGGGCTGTGGACGAGGAGACTGGTCCGATAGTGGACCAGGTCGTCGGTTCCCTGCTCTTTCTGAAGTACGAGGATGAACTCGACGCCATCGAAGGCTGGCTGGGCCTCGGGGAGGGCCGACGCCTGGCCTACTTGGCTTCGACCGTGCCGGCGGACCAGGCGATTGTCGAACTCGGCAGCTGGAAGGGAAAGTCCGCGGCCTACCTGGCGGCCGGCAGCAAGTTCGGCCACCGGGCGTCTGTCTTCGCTGTGGACCACTGGGTGGGGCACCCGGAGCTCCAATACCTGTTTCCGGACCCGAGCATGACGACTCTCCCTGAGTTCTTGCGCAACATGGAATGGCATGGCCACCTCGACATCGTGACCCCAATCTCGGGGAAGACGGCCGACGTGGGGAAGACCTGGACGCGTCCCATCGGGCTGCTCTTCATCGATGCGGCCCACGAGTACGAGGGGGTCAAGGAGGACTTCCGGGTTTGGTCGCCGTTCGTCGGCGTCGGCGGTTGGGTCGCGTTCCACGACTCGGGCGCTCCCGGCCCCCGCCAGGTGATCCACGAGGAAATCCTGGGGCGAGCCGCCTGGGGCGAATTGAGCGCGCACTCGCCGTTCGCCGCTAGGCGGATGGAGTAGGGGACGGCGACACCGAGACGGCCGGCGGGAGTGGGGGGGTGGCGGGGCGATGAAGGGGCTCATCCTGAGCGGCGGGACAGGGTCTAGGCTTCGCCCGCTCACCCACACCAGCGCCAAACAGCTGATTCCGGTGGCGAACAAGCCCGTTCTCTTCTACGCCATCGAGGCCCTGGTGGAGGCGGGTGTCACCGACATCGGCCTGGTGGTCGGGGAGACGCGAAAAGACATCCAGGCCGCCGCCGGCGACGGAGCCCGGTGGGGTGCCCGTCTGACCTACATCCCGCAATCCACCCCCCTCGGCCTCGCCCACGCTGTCGGCGTCGCCCGGGAGTTCCTGGCCGGCGAGCCGTTCATCGTCTATCTCGGTGACAACCTCGTGAGCGAGGGTGTTAAGAACCTCGTGTCGCGCTTCGAGCAGACCGCCCCGGACGCGCTCATCCTCCTCAGTCGGGTGGATGAGCCGCAGCGCTTCGGTGTGGCCGAACTCCGCGACGGCAAGGTCGTCCGGCTTGTCGAGAAACCGAAGGTGCCGGCCAGCGACCTCGCTCTCGTCGGGGTGTACCTCTTCCGGTCCAGGATCTTCGAGGCCATCGAGGTCATCGAGCCCTCGTGGCGCAACGAGCTCGAGATAACCGACGCCATCCAGAAGCTCGTCGACTGGGGCGGCCACGTCGAGCCTCACATGCTCACGGGCTGGTGGAAGGACACCGGTAAGCCGGAGGACATTCTCGAGGCCAATCGGCTCGTGCTCGAAACCCTCGAGTCGTCGGTGGCCGGCACTATCGACGGGTGCTCCCAGGTAACGGGGCGGGCGGTCATCGAGACCGGAGCCACCATCACGGGGAGCGTCATCCGCGGCCCGGTGATCATCGGCGCGGGAGCCGTCATCGAGGACTCCTACGTCGGCCCCTTCACCTCGATCGGTCCGGGCGCGAGGATTGTCGGCACGGAGATCGAGTACAGCGTGGTCATGGCCGGCTCCACGCTGACCAGCATTCCGGGGCGCATCGACCGGAGCCTCATCGGACGCGACGCGGTCATCGGCGAGACGGCCGGGTTGCCGAGAGCCTTCCGGTTCGTCCTCGGGGATAACTGCCGGGCCGAGATCGGCTGGAAGGGCGGCCGGCGATGAGGGTCGTGATCCTGGGGGCCGGCGGGATGCTCGGCGCCGACCTCGTGACGGTGTTCAGTGAGAACCACGAGGTTTTCGCCATCGGACGGGCCGAGTGCGACGTGACCCACCTCACGGATGTGACCTTGCTCGCCATGGCCGTCCGGCCTGAGGTGATCATAAACGCCGCGGCCTTCACCCGGGTGGACGCCTGTGAGACCGAGGCCGAGCGGGCCTACCTCGTGAACGCGGTCGGGGCGCGCAACGCGGCCGTGGCCGCCGGTGCGGCCGGAGCGGCGGTGGTCCACTTCAGTTCGGACTACGTCTTCGATGGCGAGAAAGGCCGGCCGTACGACGAGTTCGACCGGCCGAACCCTCTGAGTGTCTATGGCCGGTCTAAGCTGGCCGGGGAGGTCTGGGTCCGGCAGGTCTGCGCGGCCCACTTCATTGTCCGAACCCAGTGGCTTTGCGGCAAGGGCGGCCCCAATTTCGTCGAGACCATCTTGCGGCAGGCCAGAAGAGGCGAGGAACTGCGGGTCGTGGACGACCAGGTCGGGTCCCCGACCTTCACCGCCGATGTGGCGGCGGCCGTGGTCCGCCTGGTGGAGGAACCCCGATTCGGCACCTACCATATCACCAACAGCGGGACCTGCACTTGGCACGGCTTCGCTCAAGTCATCTTGGCGGCGGCCGGTCTGGACAATCCCGTCCGAGCCATCACGACGGCCGAGGATGGTCGTCCGGCGCCGAGGCCCCGTTTTGCGGCCCTCGAGAACCTCTGCTGGCGTCTGGAAGGACTGCCGTCGCTTCGCCCCTACCAGGAGGCTCTCACCGATTACCTGGGCGGGGAGCGGGGGTGTGGGTCTTGACCAGCCCAAGGATCCTCATCGACGGGGTCAGGGTGAAGCGGCTTCGGGTCATCCCCGACGAGCGGGGCCGGATCATGGAGATGCTCCGCTCGGACGACGACCTCTTCCTCGGGTTCGGCCAGGCCTACGTGACCACGGTCTATCCCGGGGTCGTGAAAGCCTGGCATTACCACCGCGTCCAGACCGACAACTTCGTGGTCGTCTCGGGCATGGCCAAGGTCGTCCTCTACGATGACCGGGAGGCTTCCGCGACCCGGGGACAGGTGAACGAGTTCTTCCTGGGCGACCGAAACCCCATTCTGGTGCAGGTGCCGCCGCTGGTCTGCCACGGCTATAAGGGCATCGGCGCCGACGAGGTGATGTTGGTCAACTTCCCCACCGAGGTCTACCGGCCCGAGCAGCCGGACGAGTACCGTCTCGACCCGCACCGGTCCGGCATCCCCTACGACTGGTCGCGGCGCGATGGGTAGGGGAGAGGGGCGGGGGGCCACGGGTAGAGCCATCCTGGTGACCGGTGGCGCCGGGTTCATCGGCTCGAACTTCGTGCGCTTCTTCCTGGGACGGCACCCGGCGGACCGGGTGGTGAACCTCGACAAGCTGACCTACGCGGGCAACCTCGGTAGTCTCGCCGAAATCGCCGGTGATGAGAGGCACGAGTTCGTCCGGGGCGACATCGCCGATAGGGGATTGGTGCGCCGCCTGGCCGCCCGCGTGGACGCCATCGTGAACTTCGCGGCCGAGTCCCATGTGGACCGCAGCATCGCCGGCGCGGAGGTCTTCGTCCGCACGAACGTTCTGGGGACCCAAGTGCTCCTTGAGGCGGCCCGGGCGGCCGGGGTGCCGCGGTTCGTCCAGGTCTCCACGGACGAGGTCTACGGCTCCCTCGGCCCACGGGGCGCCTTCACCGAGGAGAGTCCTCTCCGGCCGAACAGCCCCTACTCGGCGAGCAAGGCCGGGGCCGACCTTTTAGTCCGGGCCTACCATCATACCTTCGGGCTGGGGGCGGTCGTGACCCGCTGCTCGAACAACTACGGGGCCTACCAGCACCCGGAGAAGCTCATCCCGTCGTTCATCATCAAGGCCCTCGCGGGGCAGCCGCTGCCCGTCTACGGCGATGGGCTCGCCGTCCGCGACTGGCTGCACGTGGAGGACCACTGCCGGGCTCTGGACCTCGTCCTGGACGCGGGCCGCCCCGGCGAGGTCTACAACATCGGGGGGTCGAGCGAGCGGACGAACCTTGAGATCACGACGGCCATCCTGGCCCATCTGGGTAAGCCGCCGTCGCTCGTCCGCTTCGTCCCGGACCGCCCGGGGCATGACCGCCGCTACGCGGTCGATTGGGGCAAGATCAAGCGCGAGCTGGGCTGGCGGCCGGAGCGCTCGCTCGAGGAGGGACTGGCGGCCACGGTCGGCTGGTACCTCGCGCGTCGCGACTGGTGGGAGAAACTGCTCACGGGAGGTTAGTCTGCAGCTCTCTTCGGGCCCACCTTCCGACGCCAGAAGGCCAGGAGGTCGGCCATCGTCTGCTCAAAGGCTATCTCGGGCCGCCAGCCGGTGCGGGCCCGGAACCTCGACGCGTCGCCCAGGAGGATGGCCACGTCGGATGGGCGCAGCCTCTGGGGGTCGACCTCCACGCTGATGGGGCACTTGGCCGCCGCCAGCAGAAGCTCCAGGACCTCGCGGATGGCGTAGGCCTTTCCGCTCGCTAGCACGTAGGCCTCACCTGGTTCACCGTGCTCCAGAGCCAGCCAGTAGGCCCGGACCATGTCGCGGACGTCGGTGAAGTCTCTCATGGCGTCGAGGTTCCCGCACTGGATGACCGGGGGCTTCAGCCCGGCCTCTATCTCGGCCACCTGCTTGGCGAAGCTGGAGGTCACGAAGATCTCGCCGCGCCGGGGGCCGGTGTGGTTGAAGGCCCGGGTCCGGACGATGTGGAGGCCGTAGGAGGCGTGGTACTGGTACCCCAGGAGATCCTGCGCCACCTTGCTCACACCGTACGGGCTGAGCGGACGCAAGGGGTTGTCCTCGGTGATCGGCACCTCGTCCGGGTGGACGAGCCCGTATTCTTCCGACGAACAGGCTATCTGTATCCGCGTCTCAGGCCGCAGTTGCCGGATGGCCTCCAGCAAGTTGAGTTGGCCCAGGACGTTTGTCGTGATGGTCTCCTCCGGCGCCACCCACGAGGTCGGGACGAAACTCTGAGCCGCCAGGTGGAAGACGCGGTCAGGCGTCACGTCCCGAATGACGCTTTGGACCGCGAACGGGTCGCGAATGTCGCACTCGACCAGGTGGAGCCTGGGGAGGAGGTGTTCGATATTCTCCAGGCGGCTCCGGTTCCGGAGGGTCCCGTAGACCTCGACTTCGTTCCGGCCCAGGGCCGACTCCGCCAGATGACTTCCCGCAAAACCGGTGATGCCGGTGATGAGGATTCTCATTACCTTCCGTCCCTCCCCGGCCCGTGGTCCGGCTGTCCCGGGCCGATCCGGGTCCGCCGGGCCGCCCGGAACTCCGGGCTGCCGACCAGTCCCTTGAGTTCTCCGAGTCTGTCTCTGGCCGTCACCAGGAGAGAAGCGCCGTCGCCGGCGATGACGAGGTCTTTCACTCCGATGACCAGGGCCCGTCCCCCGTTCCAGTCGACGATGCAACCTTCGGTGTCCCGGAGCAGGGAGTCGCCCAAGACGACATTGCCGGCGGCGTCGACGGGGAACAGGCGCGTCAGGCTCTCCCAACCCCCGAGGTCATCCCAGCCGAAGTCGCCCAGGGCCACGAGCACACCGTCGGTCTTCTCCAGGACGCCGCAGTCGATTGACACTGGGGTGATGCCCGCGAAGAGGCTGGCCGCCCGGGCCCGCCAGGCCGGCGAACCCACGGGCGGCGCCCCGCGCCCGTTTCCCAGACGGGCGACCTCGGAGAGGATGGCGAAGGTGTCGGGAAGGTGACGCTGGAGGAGGGTCAGGGCCGTCTTGACCTGCCAGACAAACATGCCGCTGTTCCACAGGCAGCGGTTCTCAGCGAGGAGACGCTCGGCGAGAGCCAGGTGAGGCTTCTCCACGAAGCGGGCCACCCGGTGGAACTTGGTCGTCGCCTGCGGCAGGGGCCAGTCCTCCACGAAGGTGATGTACCCATAGGCCGTCTCGGGACGCGTGGGGGAGATGCCGATAAGGGTGGGATGCCCCGAGTCCGCAGCGAGGCAGGCGTCGCGGAGGACCCGCGTCCACGCCTCCTCGTCGGCGACGTAGTGGTCGGAGGGCAGGACGACGACGACGGAGTCGTCCTCTTGCCTCCCGATGACCATGAGGGCGAAGCCTACGGCCGCGGCCGTGTCCCGGCCCATCGGCTCGATGAGCAGGTTGGCCTCGGATAGCCCGGGGAGGTGTTCGCGAGTCAGGGCTTCGAGGGCGGCGACGGTCACCACGTAGATGTGCTCTCGGGCAACGAGGCGGCCCAGGCGCCGAACGGTGGCCTGAAGCAGACTCTCCTCGCCGGCCAGCTTCAGGAATTGCTTGGGCATTGCCCCCGAACTCTTGGGCCAGAAGCGGTGGCCTTGTCCTCCGGCGAGTACGACGCCTATGGTCCGGATGGGGACTCTCCCGCCTTCCTGCGGCCCTTTGACGGCGTACCCCACTCTATGCCCACGCCTTCCCAGGCGTCGCCGCAGGCTATCCGCCCGACTTCATGGGGGGGCGGTCAGTCCCCCAGCCAGAGGCGGAAACCCACCTTCCCGGAGTGGAACCTGTAGCCGACAGACACGGCGACGGCAAGCGGGACAAACCTGTCGCTTGGGATGCGGGCGACATGGACAGTGGAGTTGGCGCTCAACCATTGCCAGGCGGCCCGGGCAAAACGCTGCCCCAGGCCCTGGCCTTGATGCTCTGGGGCGACGGCCATGAGATCCTGTACACCGACGACGAGTTGACTCTCCGGCATTTCCTCGACAAACTTCCGGCACAGAAGAAAGCCTAAGGGCTTGTCGCCATCTGTGACCACTTTCACGAAGTCGGCCCGGCCGTCAAGTCCATCCGCCAGCCACTTCGAGTACAGTGTTCGGGCCGCACGCTGGTCCAGATGGGGATCGGTGGAATAGCGGCTGGTAGGGAAGCTGCGGCGGGCAATCTCCAGGAGGTCCTGTCGGTAGCTTGGTCTATAGTCCTGGAGTTCACCGATCTCGGCCTCCGGGCTGAGCTTTTCGGTGCGATAGAGAATCAGACGTGTTTCGTCCAGGCGGAAGCCGGCGCGCTCCAGGGCATGGGCCGTCGGCAGGTCGGGAAACTCGGTCTCAGCGCTCAGATGACGGACACCCTCGCTCCGGCAGTTGCCGACCACCGTTCCGACCAGGTGGGAGGCCAGGTCAGGACTGTCGGCGACGATGGCGCTGATCTTCCCCATGCGGACGCGAAACAACCGGCTCTCCCAGGGCAAGTCCTGGTAGAAGGCCAGCCCTCTGATTCGGCCTTGGCCCCGGGCCACGACCAGCCGGCTTCCCGCTAGGCTTGTCAGAAAGGCATGGGCCAACATCTCGTCCGTCCCCAGGCCGAGACCCCGATACGGCTTGTACGGATAGCCGACCAGCACCCTGAGGATCTCTTGCCGCATCTCGCCGTTCTGGAACCAGTTACTGCTCTCCTGGAGAGTCACTTGGGACACCCCTATCGGCCGTATCGCCCTCTACGCCCGGTTGCTCCCGGCCACCCTTAGGACGGCATCAATGACATCCTGGACGTCGCTGTCGGTGAGCTTGGGGTGAAGCGGCAGGCTGATGGTCCTGTGGTAGTTGGCGAAGGCTACCGGAAAGTCGTCAGGCCCGTACGCGTACTTCGTCCGGTAGTACGGGTGCAGATGGATGGGGATGAAATGGACGCTGGCCCCGATGTTGAGGGCCGCAAGTTCCTCAATGAAGGTATCCCGGCCGATCCGAAGAGTCTTCCGGTTGAGCCGCAAGACGTAAAGGTGCCAAGAGGAGACCACGTCCGGGCGTTCGGTGGGCGTCTGGAAGTACGGGTGTTTCGAGAACTCCTGGCTGTAGGCGGCGGCAATCTCTCGGCGGCGTCTCTGAAAGCCATCCAGTCTGCGCAATTGCTGAAGGCCTATGGAGGCCTGAATGTCCGTCATGTTGTACTTGAAGCCGGGAGCGATGACCTCGTAGAACCAGGAACCGCCCCGGCCGTACCTCCGCCACGCGTCTTTGCTCATCCCGTGAAGACTCAGGACCCGTGCGTGTTCAAGAAGCTTCGGTTCTCCGGTCAGCATCCCGCCTTCAGCCGTCGTGAGGTTCTTCGTGGCGTAGAAACTGAAGGCGGTGAGATCCCCGATGGTGCCGACCATCCGCCCGCGATAGCTCGCGGCCACCGCATGGGCCGCATCCTCAACAACCTTCAGGCCGTGCTTCCCGGCCAGCAAGAGGAGCGGGTCCATGTCACAAGGTTGACCGGAGAAGTGCACCGGCATCAAACACTTCGTTCGTGGCGTAATGGCTTTCTCGACCCGCGACGGGTCGATGTTCAAGGTATCCGGCTCGACGTCCACCAACACGGGCCTGGCCCCGACGTGTTCGATGACATTCACGCTGGCGCAGAAGGTCATCGGCGTGGTGATAACCTCGTCCCCCGGGCCCACGCCGAGAGTAAGAAGCGCCAGATGCAAGCCGGCCGTACAGGAATTGAGCGCCAATCCGCCCCTCGCCCCGACGAAGGCCGAGAACGCTCGCTCAAACTCCTCGACCTTCGGTCCCGTCGTGATCCATTCGGACCTCAGGGTGTCGGCGACAGCCTCGATTTCCTCCTCGAAGATGGCCGGCGGTGAGAAACTCAGAAACCTAGCGCGCACGAGTTACCCTCCAGAACCACCTGGCGGTGGGCCGGGCTTTTCCCTGCGTGATATATGTATGCTCCCGAGGGCCTGGGGGGGGCCGGCATCTCACAACGGGGCTTTTCCGCCTACTCCGGCCCTTGGTCCCGGCCCTGTTCGGCTAGGCCGAAGGAGATGAGCTCGCTCACGGTGATGCAGATGTAGCCCTGCTGCTGGAGGGAGTCGAAGATGAGGCCGAGCGCCTCTTTGGCCCGCGGTAGGTTGAGCCAGTCCCCGTCGTGCATGAGGACGATGTCCCCGGGCCGGATGAGGCTGGTCACGCGCTGGGCCAACTGCTTGGCGTCTTTGATGCGCCAGTCGTAGGCGTCGAGCGAGCAGCTGATGACGGTGTACCCCCGCTTACCCGCCGCCTGGACCATTGTCGTGTCGTAGGCCAGCCCGGGGAAACGGAACAGGGTGGGGCGGACCCCCAGGGTCTCGGGGAACAGCTTCTCGCAGGTGTCGAACTCGCTCTCCAGCCGGGCCATGGCCGGGCTGCGGAAGTACACGTGGGAGAAGGTGTGGCAGCCGATCTCGTGCCCCTCGGCCACGACCTGCCGGGCGACCTCCGGGTACTTCTGCACCTCGCGGCCGATGGGGAAGAAGGTGCACCTGGCCGAGTGTTGCCGCAAGATGCCCAGGACGGCCGGCGTCAGGCTGGGGCTGGGCCCGTCGTCGAAGGTGATGGCCACGAACTTGGCCTCCATGGGGACGGAGAAGACGACCCCGCCCCGGGAGCCGGTTCCTGGCCCCTTGAGCTGCGGAGAGACCGGGGCGGCCGGCACGACGAGCCACAGGGCGAACAGACCGGCAAGGACGAAGGGCAGGGTCCTCCGGGCAGGGGCCAAAGCCGCCACCTCACAGAGGCAGGTCTATGCGGGGGCGGGGCAGGGGTTGCCTGGGTCGCGGCCCAAGCCGTCGCCAACTTGGTTGACACCCTTCCCAGCCGGAAGGTATCATTTGCCCATGAAACGGGTGTTCTCGGGCGTCCAGCCCTCCGGCAACCTGACCATCGGCAACTACCTTGGCGCTCTGCGGCAGTTCACGGAGCTCCAGCAGGACCACGAGTGTTTCTTCTGCGTGGTCGACCTGCACGCCCTGACCCTCCCCCAGGAACCGGACACCCTCCGGGCCAAGACCCTGGAGGTCGCCGGGCTCATCCTGGCCGCCGGTCTGGACCCGAAGCGGATCGTGCTCTTCGTCCAGTCGCACGTGCCGGCCCACGCCGAGCTTTGCTGGCTCCTCAACGGCGTCACCTACACCGGGGAACTCTCCCGGATGACCCAGTACAAGGACAAGGCCAAGGGGAGGAAGGTCATCACGGCCGGCCTCCTCAACTACCCCATCCTGATGGCCGCCGACATCCTCCTTTACCGGAGCGACCTCGTCCCGGTGGGGGCGGACCAGAAGCAGCACCTGGAACTCGCCCGCGACATCGCCATCCGCTTCAACAACCGCTTCGGGAACACGTTCGTCGTGCCCGAACCGTTCATCCCCAAGGTCGGCGCCAAGATCGCGGCCCTGGACGACCCGTCCAAGAAGATGTCGAAGAGCGATGTCGCGGAGAGTTACATCGCCCTCCTCGACCCGCCGGACGTTGTGGCCGCCAAACTCGGCCGGGCGGTCACGGATTCGGGGCGGGAAGTCCGCTACGACGCGAAGGAGAAGCCCGGGGTCTCGAACCTCCTGACGATTTACGCCCTCTGCCGGGGGATGAGCGTGAAGAAGGCGGAGGCGGACTTCGCCGGCCTGGGCTACGCGGTCTTCAAGAAGACCGTGGCCGAGGCCGTGAACGAAACCCTCCGGCCGATCCAGACCCGGTACCGGGAGTTCACCTCCTCCGGGGCCGTCCGGCAGGTCCTCGTCGAAGGCGCCGGCCGCGCCGCCGAGGCCTCGAGTCTGGTCCTGAGGCAAGTCAAGGAGAAGATGGGCCTCCTCGTCTGAGGCGCCAGGCCTGACCACCTTTTCTCGCGGAGAGTCCGTCCCACCCCCACAAACCCCGGGCAGCCCTCGTCTCCTATGGTAAGAAGGACTATCGGTGGTCATCTTTGGCCACGTGACTTCGGACAAAACCAGTGTGGGAGGGACGAAGACATGAGGAAGAGATTTAGGCTGCTGGCCATTGTCTGCCTGGTTGCGTTGGCTCTCACCGCTTCCGGCCCCGGCTTGGCCTCGGGCGGTCAGGGCGGCGGAAGCCAGGGGAGCGGGCACGGGTACGGCAAGTTCAAGGATGTCGATGAGGGCCACTGGGCCTATGGCGACATCACCATGATGGAGGTCAAGGGGGTTTTCAGCGGTTACGGCAACGGCAATTTCGGTCCGCAGGACCCGGTGACCTGCATCCAGCTTGCGCTGCTGGCGGTGCGCGTCACCGGCGGCCAGGCGGCGGCGGGGGCCATGCCTCTCACCCAGATCGCCACTATCCTGAGCGGCGCCTGGCTCGACCCGACCGACCCCCTACCGACCTGGGCGGGAGTCCGGGAGTGTCTGGCCTACGCCTACCAGCAGGGCTACCTCAACGGTTTCATCAACATGGAGCAGGTCATGTTCCAGCCTAGCGCCCCGGCTTCCCGGCTCGAGGTCATCGTGGTCCTCATCGACGCCATGGGCCTGACCGCGGCGGCTCAGGCGCTCAATGGGACGACCATCGACGCGCCTGACGCCTCCACCGTTCCCGCGTGGGCCGTCGGGTACGTGGCCCTGGCCCTGGACATGGGCCTCCTCAAGGGTGACGACAAGGG
>CALMHV010000238.1 GCA_937863905.1 uncultured Bacillota bacterium | reverse complement strand
CCCCCGCTCTCGGCCCTGGCCCGGGCAGGAGCGCCCGGAACGACTCCAGGCCGGTCGCTAGTCTTGCCGAGGCGCCAGGGGCCTATGTGGTCCCACCTTCCGCCCGAGGTCGCTGAAGCCGCCGCGGGCGCCGCGCCGGGCCAGGATGGCGGAGATGGCCTCGAGGTGGTCGCCGAGGATGAGGTCGCTCATCTCCCCCGCCGTGCGCGACCTGGGACGCTCACCGGACGGGCGGTTGGGGATGACCGTGTTCACGGTGTGGACGACCTCGACCGTGAGTCCGGCCATGATGGCCAGGGCCAGGGCCAAGGGCGGTACGGCCAAGCTCCCGGGCGCCACGGTCTCGACCGCCCGCCGCGTGAGGGCGTGGGGCACGGCGACCAGCCCGTCCAAGCCTAGGTCCGGCCGGCCGAGGAAGGCGTTCAACCCGGTGCGGGCGGCGGCCACCGGGCCGGTGGACGGCCAGCCGGCCAGGACCGCGGACAAGCCGTTGAGGGCCACGTCCACCCCCCTTTGCGCGGCCTGGACGAACGGGGCGATGTCGGCGGCCTTCACGACGAAATCGGTGTCCAGGAAGACGAGGACTTCCGCGCCCTCCGTCAAGGCCCATTGCGCGGCCACGGCCCGGCCCGCGTCGTGGCCGAGCCTCTCGGCCATCTCGAGGACGACGACGCGGCAGGAACCGGCGGGACGGAAGCTTCGCGCCAACTCGGCGGTCCGGTCGGTGGAGCCGTTCACGACCACGCCGACGAGGTCGACCAGGGGGCAGGAAGCGACCTCGGCCAGCACGGCCCTGATCGTCCGCTCTTCGTTCAGGGCGCACAGGCAGGCGACCGTCGGCGTGGCCATCCTCGCGACCCCTCCGTGCGGATTCTACGCCGGCGGGCCCGCGGCAGTCACGAACGTGGGCCTCGCCTCTTCCCGCCGCCTGGACCACAGGACGAGGTAGAAGCAGTAGCTTCCCAAAACGCGCCCGACGGCGCAGATGAGGAAGGCCCAGAAGAACCCGGTCAGCTTGAGGAGACCCACGCCGACCAGGGGGGCAAAGACCGTCGTCAGAGTGATGGCCGTGTTGTAGTACGCGATGTAGGTGGTCGTCCGCTCCTCCGGAACGCTCTCGAGGAGGGCGTTGAAAAGCCCCAGAATCACGCCGGAGAAGATGACCCCGACCGCCAGATTGAGGATGGCGAGGGCGACCAGGCTATGCAGGAGCGCGTAGAACAGCGGCACCAGGAACATGCCGGTCGAGGCCAGGCAGAGGCTGCCGAGGTGCCCGCGCCGGTCGGCGACCTTCGCCCAGAGCCCGTAGCCGAACAGCGCTCCACTGGAGTTGGCCAGGGTCAGGAGGCTCACCCAGAGATTGTTGGCCCCCAACTCCTTGACCTGGTACAGCGTGAACAGGGGCCAGGCTATCTGCCACATGAAGTAGAAGACCACGGCCGCCAAGGTGAACCGGACGAACCTCGGGTGGGAGAGGATGTCCCGCCAGGCCCACCGGACGGAACCGGGCAGATCGATGAGCCGGCGGCGGAGGCCGTTCGGTCCGGCCCGGGAGGGCGTCCCGCGACCGGCGCTGGTGGCCGCCCCGCTGTTTCCGCCGGGAGGCGCCTCCGGCTCCTCGATGCGCTGGAAGATGCGAATCTCGACCATCGCCGCCACGAAGGCCACCAGGAACATCACCTGGTAGCCCAGGGGGAAGCGCATGATGTCGAGGGCCCGTCCGGCGATGACGACCGCGACCGTGCCGACGACGTTCATCCAGCGGTTCCGGTGGGCGAAAGCCTGAGCCCGGCGGCTGGAGGGGATGACGCGGGAGATGAACGACTGCCAGGCCACGTTGCCGATGGCCCCCGGCAGGTTCATCAGGGCCACCGCGACCACCAGCGCCGCGGCCCGGCGGTCCTCGGTAAAGAAGGGCACGCAGGCCAGGAGGAGGTAGAAGACGCGATTAGCCCAGAAGAACATTGTGGTCACGCGCTTTTTCAAGCTGAAGCGATCCACGTAGATGGCCCCCGGGATCATCACCAGGAGAGACATGATGGCCGGCGCCGAAGACAGGAGGGCGATCTGGAAGTTCGAGGCCCCCATCTTCAGGGCCAGGATGCCGAAGAAGGGGACGGCCAGGTTGGCCGGAAGGACCGAGGCCACGCCGTGCTGGACGTTGTAGCGGATATTTCGTTCGGCGGTTTGTGGGGTCAAGGGTGTCGGGTCCACAGGCACGGAGCTTTCGGGACACGAAGGACTTTCCCTCCTAGATTCTGCTCGAAAGAGGCGCAGGACCAGGCGCTGTGCGAGGAGGCCTGGGCCCGCGACTAGCGGGCCGGCGGCGGGCATACGGTTTCTCTGCGGGAGCGCCCAAGCTCGACGGGACCGCCCTAGCCTCCGGGCGCGCCCAGGGGGGCGAGCCGATTGGCCGGCGAACGGGCGCGAGCGCGCGGAGCATCGTCCCTGGCCTCCGTCTTCGTCCTCGGGCTGGCCGCCCTGTCCCTGCTCCTCTGGCCCTCCGGCCCTCCATCCCTCTACTCGCTCTGGCCCGCCGCCCTCGGGCTTCCCGTGCCGACCTGCGAGCCCGGACGCCTTCTCGTCCTCAGGGACCCGCCGCTGCGGGGCGAAGACGTGGCCGAGCTTCAGACCGCTCTGGCGCGGCTCGGCGTGTACGAGGGGCCGGTGGACGGCATCTTCTCGCCGGAGACGGGAGCGGCCGTCTCGGTCACCCGGCTGCGGCACGGTCTTGCCCCCGTCCCCCGAGCGGACACAGCCTTCTGGACGGCCCTCGAGGGCGAGTGGTTGGCCGGACCGCACGGCGAGACAGCCATCCCGGTCACCGGCACGGAGGCGCCCCCTGAGGGCGAACTCCTCATCGTCATCGACATCGAGAGGGTCAGGCTGACCCTTTTCGTCAACGGTTTCCCCCACAAGTCCTATCCGGTGGCCGTCGGCAAGTCCAGCACCCCGAGCGCGGTCGGCCAGTGGGTGGTCCGCAACAAGGGCATCGAGGTCGGGCCTCCTTTCGGTTCGCGGTGGCTGGGTCTGTCCGTCCCGTGGGGCATCTACGGCATCCATGGCACCAATAACCCCGGGTCTATCGGCAGCGCCGTCAGCGGCGGCTGCATCCGGATGTTCAACTGGAACGTCGAGGAACTCTACGATTGGGTCCCGGTCGGGACCAAGGTCTACATCGTCGCTCCCCACTGGACGGCGTCGGTCTCGCCCTCCCTGCCCGAAGGCTCCGTCGGCCTCGGCGTGGTCTTCCTCCAGTGGCAGATGCAGCGATTGGGCTGGGGTCCGGGTGACGCGGACGCGCGCCTCGGCGGGGCCACCGTCAGGGCCGTCCGTAACCTGGAGGCCCTCTACGGCCTGGAGGTCGACGGCGTCGTCGACCGCGACCTCCTGTGCCTACTGGATCTCGGACCGTGAGGCCGGCCGAGCCGGACGGCCGTCCCCGGCGTCCCATCCGTCGCGCGCTCCTGGCCGGTCTCGTGGCCGCCGTCCTCGTGGCCGCCGCCGCTGGGACCTGGCTGGTTCTCAGCTCCGGCCCCAAGCAGGCCGGTCTTGACCCCCAGGCCGCCATCGACCCGGCCCGCAGATACCACCTCGTGGTCTGGGACTACCGCCTCCCCTACTCCTCCCCGAGTGGCCGGCCCTTCTCGGAGAGTTCGGCCGAGGCCATCCGGCGCTTCGAACGCCGCTACCCCAACGTCACGGTGGACCTGCACCTCCTCGACCCGAGCGCCGGTCCAACGGACCTCGCCGCGGCCCTGATGGCCGGGTACCCGCCGGACGTCTACTGCTCGCCCTTCGGCCCGCCGGCGACAGGGTCCGACCTGCAGATTCCCATCGGCCTCTATCTCGACTACGAGACGTGGTCGGAGTACCATCCCGTGGCCTGGCAGACGGTCAAGACCGGCGGCACGGTCTGGTCCTGGCCGAGGTACCTCCTCCTTTGGCCGTGGCTCGGCAACGCCGACCTCCTCCGCCTGGCCGGCGTGGACCCGGCCGCGATAGCCACCGGCGGATGGACCAGGGAGGAGTTCGCCCTGGCGGCGTCCGGGCTGGCCGCCACGGGTGGCGCCGACCGGAGCGCGTTCCTGGCCACCACCTCCCCCGCCGTGGTGGTCCGCGACCTGCTCTTCAGCGCCGGGCTGGCCGGCGATGTTGTCGAGGCCGAAGACTCCGCCGGCGCGGACCCGGAGGCGGCCGGCTTCTGGCGCGGCCCGAAGCCGGGCGAGGTTCTCGCGTGGCTGAGCCGGCTCGCCCAAGCGAAGAGCCTCCAGCCGGCAAGCCCGAACGTCACGGTCATCGACTCCTTCGCCCGCGGCCGGAGCGCGGTCCTGGCCGGGCCTTCGCCGTGGGCCACGCTCTTTCTCCTGGAACCGGTGGAGCGCCCTGAGGCGTGGCAGTTCACCCTCCCCGACCGCGACGCTCGGCCGGCGATGGTCCTCCTGCCTCCCCCCCACGGTCCGGGGGAGCCCTCGGTCGTCTGGGTCTCGGCCGCCACGGTGACCGTCTTCCGCCAGGCCCGGTACCGGGGCGACGACAACACCCGGCTGGCCGTGGAACTGGCCCGCGAACTCACCGTGGGGACGCGGCCGTGGCTCCGAGACCAGTATCTCTGCGTGCCCGCCGCCTACAGTGAGTTGGCCTCCTGGCGGGTGAGGTGCGAGCGCTCCGGACCGGTGGGTCGCTTCGCCGTGCGAGCCTTCGACCAGCTGGCCGGCCTACCGGAGGGGCGCCTGAGTTCGGTCCTGACCACCCTGGACTACGGGCCCTCCGGCCTCGTCCAACCGGGGTACCTGGGGCCGTTCCTGAGGGACGTGGTCGCGCCGTCGGCCGCCAGACTCTGGAGCGGCGAACTCTCGCCGGAGGACATGGCCGCGGA
>CALMHV010000237.1 GCA_937863905.1 uncultured Bacillota bacterium | reverse complement strand
GCCGGCCGGGCGCTCGACCCGGCCCTGGTCGCCTGGCTCGTCGGAGCGGCGGCCCGCTACGGCGGGGCGACCTTCGACACGGCCTCGCCTTTCTTTGTCGGCTCCCGACGCGTCGAGGCGCCCATCCTCCGGCTCGGGCCGGCCGTCGACAGTCCTCCGCTCGTGCCGGTGCGAGTCTTCGCCGAGACCTTCGGCCTGGCCGTGGGCTGGGACGCGAGCCTGGGCGGCGCCGTCATCGCCGGCGCCCCGGTCCAGAGTTTTCTCGTCGCCGGTCGCGCCTTCGCCAGCCTGGACGACCTGGCCGCGGCCTCCGGCCTGGGCCTAGATTGGACCTGGGAAACCGTGCCCTCGGCGGACCAGCTCGTCTGGCACCGGCTCGCCGTCTACCCTGGGGCTGTTTATGTAAACAACGTGCTTGTCTCCATGCAGGCCTTTCGCGAGGCGGATGGAACCTATGTCCCCCTGAGGACGGTCGCGCAAGCGCTCGGCCTTGAGGTGACGTGGGAGCCGGTGACGTCCACGGTCAGGATGGCCGGAAGCATCGTCCCGGTGAGGCTCGTGGCTGGCCGGAGCTTCGTTCTCTCCGACGTGCTCGCCGCCGCCCTTTACGGTTGGGCCACGGTCGCTGTGACCCCGGACGGTGTCTCCGTCACCCGCTGAACGGTCCCCAACGGTCCGTCAGGGAACCGAGCCGAATCAGCCATCGTCTAAACACGCGTACTGCCCGGAGGTGGTCCTTTGAACGACAGGGCCAGGGAAGCGGAACTCATCGCCCGAGCGGTTTCCGGCGATGGCGACGCTTTTGCCGAACTCGTCCAGCCCTTCGAGGCCAAGGTCTACAACCTGGCCTGCCGCATGTGCGGCAGCCGGGAGGACGCCTACGACCTGGCTCAGGAAGCCTTCCTCAAGGTCTACCGGGCCCTCGGACGGTTCAAGGGCGACTCGTCCTTCTCCACCTGGCTCTATCGGGTGGTCTCCAACACCTGCCTCGACCAGATTCGCCGGACACGCCGCTCCAGGGCCGTGCTTTCCCTCGACGCCCCCGTCGACACCGAGGGCGGGAGCTTGCGCCGCGAACCGGCCGACGCGTCGTTCGACCCCGAGGACGCGGCCCTCCGGGCCGAGGTCCAGCGGGAGGTGCGGGCGGTCGTTCTGCAGTTGGCGCCGGACCATCGCCTGGCCATCGTCCTCCGCGATTTCGAGGATTTCTCCTACGAGGAGATAGCCGACACTCTCGGGTGGAATCCGGGCACGGTGAAATCACGCATCAGCCGGGCCCGGGCCGCCCTTCGCGACCGTCTCGTCGAGCGGGAACTTCTGCCCAGGCCGGGCGTCTATAGCGCGAAAGGAGTTGATGCGTGATGGCGTCCCCCCGCTGCGCGAACGTGAGGGAGCTTCTCTCGGCTCATCTCGACGGCGCCCTTGATCCCCACACCAGACTTTTCATCGACCAGCATCTTTCCAGCTGCGCATCGTGCGCGGCCGAGGCCGAGAGCCTGAAGGCCACGGTGGCCATCGCGCACGCTGTCCCGCGCTTGGAGTTGCCGGAGGACTTTCACGCGGCTCTTGTCCAGCGGGCGAGGGCCGAGGCCGCCACGGTGGCGGCCCAGGCGCGCCACCGCCGGTCGGCGCGGGTACCCGGCTTGACGCCCGGTTTCGGAGCGTTTCTGAGCGGCATCGGCGGTTCGTTCCGGCGCAAGCCCTGGCAGGCCATCGCCGCCACGGCGGCCGCGCTCGTCCTCGTCGTCTGGACGGGGGCTTTCGCCTACCTCATGGGCGTGAACGTGCCCGGTTTCGACCTTCTCGGGCTCAAGAAATCCGACCAACAGACGCTCATCGGTGGCCTGGACGACCGGGCAACGGGTTCGACGCCGGGTAGTGAGGGCACCGGGAACACGGTGGGCAGCCAGCCGCCGGATATGACGCTCGGCGTCGGAGGTGCGGGCGGCAAGACCGGCTCGGGCGCTACCGACCTGGGTAGTCTGACCCAGGGCGCCGCGGGCCGGCAGTTCATCCTGAGCGTCTACCTCACCATCGGGTGCGACAAGGTTTCCGTGGCCAAGGACCGGGCCGTGGCTCTGGCCGAGGGGGCCGGCGGCTTCATGGAGTCTCTCAACTATTGGACGGACGCGAACGGGCTCACCGTCGCCTCGCTGGTCCTGCGGGTCCCGGCGACGTTGCTGACCCCGGTGCTCAAGGAACTGCGCAGCTTGGGCGAGATCGTCACGGAACAGGCGGCGCGGGCCGACGTCACGGCCCAGCACATCGACCTCACGGCGAGGGTCGGCAACCTGCGTCTCCAGGAGCAGAGACTTCTTGCCTTGATCGGGCGGGCCGAGAACCTGACGGACCTCTTCGCCATTGAGAACGAGCTGTCCAGGGTCCGGACGGAGATCGAGTCCTACGAAAGCCAACTCCGAGCGCTCGACGAGCAAATTTCGTTGTCGACCGTCAGCCTCACCCTGCAGCCCAAGGGGATCGGCCTCTTCCCCGAGGCCAGCCTCTGGCAGCGAATCGTGGAAGCCTTCATGCGCAGCTTGAAGTGGCTCGGCCAGCTCGGAGGGCAGATTGTCATCCTCGCGGCGACGCTGGTCGGTCCGCTGGTGCTGCTTGCCCTGCTGGGCTATGGCCTCTACCGGCTAGTCCAGGCCAGGCGGCGCAGGATGGGCGCGTAGCGATAGCGACATTCAGGAGTAGCGGCAAGCGTTGGCGGCGGCGGGGCTCAAGCCCTGCCGCCGCTGTTTTCCAGGGCGGGAACAAACCGGACGGGCCGGCGTCAATAGGAGACAGGCACTGAAGTTTTTGTCCTTAGGAGGGGAAAGGGACCATGCAGATATCAGTAGGCAAGCGGAAGCGCTGGGTCGCGGCGACGGCTCTGGTCGTCGTCGGGCTAGTCCTCGTGGCCGGGGTCGTGCTCGGGCGCGGGCTGCCCAGTAGTGTGGCCATGGCCGCCGGCGGTGAGACCGGCGACACCACCAACGCAGGGACCATCGCCGTGAGCGGGCAGGCGACCATCAAGGCCGTGCCGGACACCGTTTCCCTCACGCTGGGCGTTCAGACCGAGGCGCCCACTGCCGGCGACGCCATGGACCTGTGTTCGGCCGCGATGGCCAAGGTTATGAACGCCATCGTGCAGATGGGTGTGCCGAGAATCAACATCCAGACCGCCAACATCAGCCTCTACCCGCAGTACCAGTACGACGACAAGGGCGGGAACCCCCGCATCATCGGCTACCAGGCCTCTAACACCGTGTCCGTCAAGTGGAACCAGATGGACAGGGTCGGCGACCTCATCGACGCCGCCGTGAGGGCCGGGGCCAATAACATCTGGGGCATCGGCTTCAGCGTGTCCGACCCGCGCCCCCTGTACCTTCAGGCGGTCGCCGAGGCCGTGCGTGACGCCAAGACCAAGGCCGACGTCCTGGCCAACGCCGCCGGCATCAAGGTCGGCGCCGTGAAGAACATGAGCCTGGACACCTATTTCAGCGGGCCGATCATCATGAACGAAAAAAGCCGGATGGACGCCGGCATGGCGGTCCCCATCGAGCCGGGAACGGTCGAGATGCAGGTCACGGTGAGGGTCGAGTACGGCATCCAGTAACAGTTTCTGGCGCCTGAGCAAGGGCCGGAAGAGGGTGGCCGGGGGTCTGGGGGGACCTCCGGCCATCCTCCTTTTCGGTCAGCCGCGCAAGGTCTCCAGCGCGTACCCGTTCTCCCGGAGGAACTCGATGATGGCCGGCAGGGCTTCCAGGGTGGTCGCGTGGCGGCCCCCGCCGTCGTGCATGAGGATGATGAGCCGGGAGCGCGTGCCCCCCGCGCTCTTGGCCATGATGTTGGCCAGGATGGCGTCGGCGGAGGGCCGCGGCCAGGCGGAGTCGCCCGCGCTGGCGTCCCAGTCCCGGGTGGAGTAGCCATGGCTCTGGAGGAGGTCGATGAAGTCCCGCGTGAGGTAGGGGTGGGAGCCGCCGGGCGGGCGGGTCAGGGTGGGGTGAAGCCCTGTCGCGGCGGCGATGACCGCGTCACAGGCGTCGAGTTCGGCCAGGTACGCCTCAGGCGACCGGTAGATCCAACCGGCGGAGCCGAGTACGTGTTGGTGGCTGAGGGTGTGGTTGGCCAGAGCGTGCCCCTCGGCCACCATGCGCCGAAGGAGGCCTGGGGAGTGGTCGGCCGCGTACCCGACGACGAAGAAGGTCGCCTTGACCTGGTACTCGGCCAGGACGGACAGAATCCGGGCCGTGAGAGCCGGGTCCGGGCCGTCGTCGAAGGTGAGGTAGGCCACGCGCCCAGGGCTGGGCTCGGGGACCGCCGGGACGTACGGGCCCCGACCGGCGACCACCGTCTGGGTCGCCGGGTCCCACAGGAGGGGCTGGCCCAAGGCCCGCGAGGCGCATTCGAGGGAGGCCAGGGCCCGTCCGCCGACGACGCGCGTCGGCCCTCCGCCGAAGTGGCTCCTACCGCCTTTCAGGTAGCGGTAGCTGTCTATGGGGAAGGCGAGTTCGTCCGGCCCGGTCCCCACGACCACGCGCCTTTCGTTCTGACGCCAAGCGAGGGGTAGCCCCAGGCTCTCGGCCAGCGCGCGGAGGGGGACGAAGGTCTGTCCCGGGCCGGGTCGAGGCGGCCCGAAGGACGTGCCCGCCCAGGCAAAGGGGGGGAGGTCGTGGCTGGAACTCAGACGCAAGAGAAGCCCGGCGGCCGCCACGGGCGAGAGCCCGGCCGACCGGACGGCCTGTTCAACGGCTGGCAGAGGAGCGGCGCTTCCACCCGCGGCCCCGGCCGCCTCCAAGGTCAGGGCGAGGAGCCTCTCCGGGCTGGTCCCGAGAAAGCGGCAGAACAGATAGGCGCTGGCCAGGGGCGCCCCGTCCAGAGCCGTGGCGGTCCC
>CALMHV010000236.1 GCA_937863905.1 uncultured Bacillota bacterium | reverse complement strand
CAGATGAGGGCCGACGGACCGGCAGGAGCGCCCGAGCCCGGGGACCACGTCACGGAGCGGGCGGCGCTCACCGCGGCTGCGGCCTCAACAAACAGACCGGAGGAGGCCTGGTCGGTAGGTCCGCCGTTTTCGCCGGTGATGGTCACCTCGGCCGTCGGCCCGACCGCCCGGTCCAGGGCCAGAGCGTACTCGGCGGCCATCGTCCCGTAGCGGCGGTGCGGGCCCAGGAAGCGACCCAGGGCGCGCCGGGCGACCTCACCGGGATGGGGGTCGCCGGTGCTCTCCGACAGCCGGAGGAGGACGAGAGCCATTCCGGCGTTCTCCTGGAGGCCGAGGCGCGGGTGCTGGAGGTGCCCCAGGGCGTCCTCCGTGGGCAAGGCGTCCCGGAACGCCCCCTCATCCGCGTCGAAGAAGGCCCGCTCGGCCGCCCCGGCCAGGGCCTTGGCCCGCTCAAGGTAGGCCCCGTCTCCGGTGGCCTCGAAGGCGTCGAGAAAGGCGGAGATGAAGCGCGAGGCGTCCTCCAGGAGGATCGGCTCGTGCGGTCCCGCCTCGTCGTGCCAGTGCGCGGGCAGGGCCTCCGCATCGGAAAGGTCGCTGCCCGGCAGGCTGCCGGCCGGCACCCGGGTCGCCGCCCAGGCGTACTCCAGGGCCACGAGCCCCAGCTCGCGCAGGCGGATGTCGCGCGTCGCCAGGTAGGCCTCGAGGAGACCGCTGGCGGCGAGGGCGTTCCAACCGGAGTAGAGGGTGTGGTCCACGCGGGGGGCGGTGTCGCGCCGCTCTTCGCGGCCGGCGGCATCGAGGGCGTAGTAGGCCTCGTCCGCGTCCTGGCTGCCGTAGAAGTAGCCGTCGTCCGACCGCAGCCAGTCCTCAAGGTACCGGACCACGTCGCGCACGGTGTCCAGGTAGACGGGGTCAGCGGTGAGGCGGGCCAGGCGGGCGTAGATGGTCAGAAGCTGGGCGTTGTCTTCGAGCATCTTCTCGTAGTGCGGGACAGACCAGTCGCGCGTGGTGGAGTAGCGGAAGAACCCCCCGGCCACGTGGTCGTACATCCCGCCCTGGCCCATGGCCCGGAGCGTCGTCTCGACCATCTCCAGGTGACGGCCGGCCCACCTGGCCCGCTGGGGGTCGCCGTGCGCGGCGTCGCGGAGGTAGGTGACGAGGAGATACTCCAAAGCCTTGGGCTGCGGGAACTTGGGCTGGACTCCGAAACCGCCGTGGTCGGGGTCGTAGGCTTCGGCCAGGCTGCGGGCGACCTCGCGGGCGGCGGACAGGGCCTCGGTGGCGTCCAGGCCCGCAGAAGCCCCGGCCGGAAGCGCCGGCGGCGCCACCCGTTTCCGCCCGGCCACTTCCTGGCGGATGTCCTCCCGGTGCTCGGCGTAGAAGGTCACCACCCGGTCCAGGAGTCCCCGCATGGTCTCGGCCGGAAGGTAGGTGGCCCCGGTGAGGATCTCCCCCTCGGGGGTGAGGAAGGCCGTCGTGGGCCAGCCGCCCATGTTGTAGCGGCTGTTCACGTCGGGGCGGCGGTCGTTATCCACGCGCACCGGGACGAAGTGGTCTCCGATGCGCTCGATGACCTCCGGGTCCTGGTAGGTCGTCTTGTCCATGACGTGGCACCAATGACACCACACCGCCGAGATAGAGAGAAGAACGGGTCGGCCCTTCTCGGCCGCCTCGGCGAAGGCCGCCGGACCCCACTCCCGCCAACCAACCTGCGACTCCTGGGCCATCTGGGCCCCTCCCTCTTCCTCTCGTAGCTGCCCGGGCCGTCCCTGGCGGCGGTGCGCCGCCGCGCCGGCCCGGCGCACGGTACGCGTAGTCTGTCCGATAGTGGGCGGAGGCCCCGGGTCATCCGGGCGAGCACCCGGAAGTCCGGGGCAACGTAGGGTAAGACTAGGTAACCAAGGTGAGGTGGGTCGGGGGACGGACAGAAGGGATGGACCAGGCGAGGGATCAGGCCGGCGGGCCGGCGCGGCCGAGCGAGGGCGGAAAGCTCCCGGCCGGAAAGGGACCGCCAGGACCGCGGCCCGCGGCGAGGGTTCGCCAGAGGTCGACCTCTACCGCCACGACGGGCCTCCCCCCGGCTTCACCCGCGCCTCGTTGGGGGCGCCCCCGCCGACCCACCAGGCCACGGAACGAACCAAGAGAGAGAGGCGCCAGCGTGGAGACACCACCGATGGAGGAGTTTAAGAGCCTGCTTGTGAAGGCGATAGGCGTGGCCAAAGGAGTCGGCCTGTCCGACAGCGCGGTGGCCGCGCTGGCCACCCGCCTGGGGGATTTCCTCGCCCGCTTCGCCGACCCGGCCGACCGCGAGCAACGGCTCCTCAAGGAACTCTGGGACGTCGGCACGGAGGCGGAGCGTCAGGCCCTGGCCCGGATGATCGCTAAGATGGTGGTCCAGGAGCGGACGCAGCACTGAGCCCGGGACCGGCGCCCCCGGCCATCTCCCGCCCGAGGTTCCGCATGTCCTCGCGTAAGTTCCTCACGTCACGCGGGAAGACCCAGGCCGAGGCCAGCAGCAGGAGGCCGCAGGGCAGCCAGAAGAGGCTGGCCACCGTCAGGGCCGGACCGATGGTCAGGAGTTGAGCTAAAAGCCCCCCCACGAACCGCCCGATCCCGGTGCCCAGGCAGTCGGTGAGGTTGAAGACGGAGAAGATGGCCCCGCGGTTCTCCGGGACGTTGACGTTCATGACCATGGCCTGGACGTTGGGGCCGGTCAGGGAGGCGCAGGTCGCCGTCACAAAGCCCAGCCCCACCATGACCCAGTAGCCCTGGACCCAGGAGGCGGCGAAGAAGACCACGGCGAGAACAGTCCCCACGAGGGTCGCGATCCCGCTCAGGATGGGCACGAGGGCCGGCGACCTACGGTAGAGGGCGCCACCGGCCAGCCCGCCCGCCAAGATACCCAGGATGGTGCCCACGCCGAAGAACAGAAAGACCGTCGTGGCGGCGTTGGGGTCCAGACCTCGCACGCGCCCGAGGTAGGCCACCAGGAAGAGCGGAATGGCGCCCCAGGGGATGGAGCCGGCGAGGCCCTGGAGGAAGAGCAGGAGGTTGGTCTTGACGGTGAAGAGGCGCCGGTAGTCGGAGAAGCGGATGGTCCGCGGGTAGACGTACCCCTCGGCGATGAGGTCCTTCAGGCCCTCCTCCGACATCCCGCGCGGCGGGTCCTTGACCAAGAACCAGAAGACGCCCGCCAGGATGAAGTTGGGCAGCCCGACGACAACGAAGGGTACCCGCCAGCCCCAGGCGGCGCCGCCGTACCCGCCGACCAGGGTTCCCAGGACGGTCCCGAAGCCGACGGAGGCAGCCAGAAACGCCGCCACGCGGACGCGGTCCTTCGCCTCGAAGAGGTCGGCCACGAGCGAGAAGGCCGTCGGGTACGAGGCGCCGATGCCGAAGCCGGTCAGGACCCGGATGATGAAGAACTGGGTGTAGTTCTGAGCCAGAGCGGTGAGGACGCACGGCACCGCCCCGATGACGACGCTGAGGAAGAAGAGCCTCTTCCGCGAACCTTTGTCGCCGAGATAGCCCCAGACCAGGCTGGCCGCGGCGCCGATGACCATGAAGATGGCCGAGATGTTCCCGATGGCCGCGTCGTCGACCCCGAACTCCTTCTCGATGGCGTCGATGTTGGGCGCGAGGACGAGGTTGTCGGCGTTGAGGATGACCAACATCGAGATCAGGAGGACCATTGCCCACGTCTTGTTCGAGATACGCCGCACTCGGACACTCCCATCGCCGACCGGGGCCCGCGCCACCAGGCGCGGGCCCCTGCGAATTGTGCCTCAAAACCGCCAGCCCACCGGCCCGCATCCTCGGCCGGTCTGGCCACTACGCGGGCTCGGCCCGCTTCTTCTTCTCCTCTTCCGCCAGGAGGCGCCTGAGGACCTTGCCGACAATCGTCTTCGGCAGCTCCGAGCGAAACTCCACGAACTTCGGGACCTTGTACTTGGCCAGCTTGGTCTTGCAGTATTCGACCAGTTCCTCGGCCGTCGCCTGCTCGCCGGGCTTTAGGACGACGAAGATCTTGACCGTCTCGCCCCGGTACTCGTCGGGGATGCCGATGGCCGCCGCCTCGAGGATCTTCGGATGCTCGAAGAGGACCTCCTCGATCTCGCGCGGGTAGATATTGTACCCGCCGGCGATGATCATCTCCTTCTTCCGGTCCACGATGAACGTGTAGCCCTCCTCGTCCATCGTGGCGATGTCGCCCGTGTAGAGCCAGCCCTCCCGGAGGGTCTTCTCCGTTTCGTCCGGCCGGTTCCAGTAGCCCTTCATGACCTGCGGGCCCTTGAGGACGAGCTCACCCGCCTCGCCGACCGGCAGTTCGGTGTGGCCGGCCTCGATGTCCATGATCTTGGACACGGTGTCCGGCATTGGCAGCCCGATGCTGCCCGGCTTGCTCCGCCCGAAGAGCGGGTTGGCGTGCGTCACCGGCGAGGCCTCCGACAGGCCGTAGCCCTCGTTGAGGTAGCCCCCGGTGATGGTCTGGAACTTCCTCTGGACGTCCACCGGCAAGGCCGCCGAGCCGGACAGACAGGCCCGGACGGACTTGAGGTCGTACTTCTTCACGTCCGGGTGGTTGTTGATGGCGATGTACATCGTCGGGGCGCCCGGAAAGAGGCTCGGCTTCCACTTGTCGATAGCTTTCAGGACGTCCTCGACGATGAAGCGGGGCATGAGAACCATGCTTGAGGACAGTGCGACGGCCAGGTTCAGGCAACAGGTCATGCCGTAGCTGTGGAAGAGCGGGAGGATGGTCATGATCCGCTCCTGCCCCCGCCGCACCTCAGGCGTCCAACTGGAGACCTGGGTGGCGTTGACCAGCATGTTGCGGTGCGTCAGCATGCAGCCCTTGGAGACGCCGGTGGTCCCGCCCGTGTACTGGAGGCAGCAGAGGTCCTCCGCCGGGGTGAACGTGTACGAGGGCGGGTTCGGCCCGTACTGCTTGAGGAGCGCTGTGAACTGATAGTCGCCGGGGCCGCTCGGGGCGGTGACGAGTTGGCCGGCCTTCTTGGCCTTGACCGGATAGAGTTGTTTGAGCGGGAAGGGAAGGTAGTCCTTGATGCCCGTCCAGATACACTTCTCCAGCCCCGCGGCCTCGCGCACCTTGGCGATGCGAGCGGAGAGAAGGTCGAGGACGACCATCACCTTGGTCCCGGAATCGGTGATTTGGTGCTGGATCTCGCGCTCCACATAGAGCGGGTTGAAGGCGACGACCACACCGCCGGCCTTGAGAACGCCGTAGTAGGCGATGACCATCTGCGGGCAGTTGGGCAGCATGAGGCCGACGCGGTCGCCCTTCTTGACCCCCAGGGCGACCAGGGCCGCGGCGAACCGATAGACTTGGTCGAGGAGCTGCCGGTAGGTGAGCTTGCCGCCCATGAAGATGGTCGCGATGTTGCCGGGGAACTCCTGCGCCGCCCTCTCCACAAGTTCGTGGACCGCGATGTCCGGGTAGTCCATGTGCCGCGGGACGCCCTCCGGGTAGTTGGCCTGCCACTGTTTCTCGAAGTCTGTCATACGGTTTCCCACCTCCTCCCGACAAGCAAAGTGTTTGGACCCAACATGCCGGTAGAATTATCCGACAACGGTGCGGATTCCTACGGGGCAGGAATCATTCAGGCGGCGGA